>NZVJ01000076.1 GCA_002701455.1 Rhodospirillaceae bacterium | reverse complement strand
TCACATATTTTTGAAACCAGCCTGGAAGATATCGAATTTAAAAATGGCAATTTATTAGTTGCGGGCACTGATAAATCCATTTCATTAATGGAGTTGTCAGCCGAGTTGAAGGAGGATTTGTCTCAAATCGAGGGATTACCGAGCACCCTAGATGTCAAATTAAACCACGGTGGAGTCCCATCCGCATTTCCAAATGGCTGTCATATCTGTGAAGTTGAGATTGATCCGGAAACCGGTGCGCTCAAAATTGATAGGTATCATATGGTCAATGATTTTGGAGTTTTAGTAAATCCATTACTTGTAGAGGGGCAATGCCACGGTGGAGTGGCGCAGGGAATAGGCCAAGCTATTATGGAAGATGTGGTTTTTGATAAGTCCGGGCAAGTTCTATCTGGTTCATTCATGGATTATGCCCTTCCCCGTGCGTCAGATCTTCCCAACTTCCATTTCGCCAGTGAGCCAAGTCCAGCACAAACAAATTCTCTCGGCGTAAAGGGCTGCGGGGAAGCAGGTTGTGCTGGTGCTATGCCGTCAGTAATTAATGCAATAATAAATGCACTTTCAGAGATTGGGGTGTCAGAAATAGACATGCCTGCAACTCCACAAAAAATATGGCGTGCCATACAGGGGAAAAAATAAGCTCAACGGGACGCTCATAAATTGACTAAAGGAGAATTAGATGGTTAGAGAAGCAATGATAGTGTCGGCTCAGCCCGAAGCTTCAGAGGCTGGTGCAAGAGTTTTGATGGCTGGAGGAAATGCTGTAGACGCGGCCATAACCGCAGCGTTAGTACAAGGTGTTGTCGATCCCCAAATGTGCGGGATAGCGGGGTTTGGAAATTGTCAAATACACATGCCTTCTAAAGGTGTGCACACATGCATAGACTTCCACGGGAAAACGCCTTTATCTGCCACTCCTGAAATGTGGGAACACTTAATAGAGGGTGAAACCAGAGACGGATTTGGTTTTGTACTTAAAGGAAATATAAATGATCTTGGATATCAAGCAATTACCACACCCGGCAGTCTGAAAGCGTATGGAGAAGCCATATCACAATACGGCACTTGGGATTGGGCTGATATTGTAGCACCAGCAATCGCTCAGGCAGACGAAGGTTTCCGTGTGCGGCCTCACGTATATTTTTGGTGGGTAAATGGTGCTGATCATGGACGAGTTCCGGTTGACCAACGACTTAGTTTTTCATCGATTGGCAAACGGTCGTACTTCAATAGTTCTGGAAACTTAAAAAAGATAGGTGAAAAAGTTCATATACCAGAAATGGCCAACACCCTAAGAACAATAGCTAAACAAGGTGTAGAATCTTTCTACACCGGAGAAATCGCAGAACAGATTGCGTCCGACATGAAGACTAATGGAGGACTTCTCTCATACGATGATTTAGCCAGCTACTCAACAACGGTAACTGAGCCACTTACTGGAGACTATAGAAANTACAGAATTACCACCAACCAACCTCCTGGCGGCGGTGTTATGCTAATAGAAATGCTTAACATACTAGAAAACTTCGATCTTAATAAGATCGGACATAATACAAGCGAATACATAAGAGTGGTAGCGGAGGCCATGAAGCTAGCAACCGCCGATAAAGATAGACATGTGGGAGACCCGCAATTCGTGGACGTTCCACTATCAAAGTTATTATCCAAGGATTATGCAAAATCCGTCTCTGAGAGGATAATGAATGGCGAGAAAATGNCTGTAGAACGCTATGGTTNCAANGAGCCGAAACAAACAACTCACGTTGCTGTAGTTGATTATGATGGAAATTGCGTAACGATGACTCACTCACTAGGAATGCCGTCGGGGGTAATTACAGATAATCTAGGCTTCATGTATAACGGATGTATGGCGGTATTTGATCCAAGACCAAACCGAGCAGGATCCATTGCACCGGGCAAGAGTCGATTTAGCTCCCTTGCGCCGACAATTGTTTCAAAAGATGGGCAACCATTTATCGTACTAGGAGCTCCNGGAGGCACGCAAATCGCTATGGGTATTCTGCAATCGGTGGTAAATGTCATCGATTTCGATATGAATATGCTCGAAGCCGTATCTGCACCAAGGTTTTCAGCCACCAGCAACCTCATTGACGTGATGAACCGAATCCCAAGTTACATTACTAATAATCTAGAGGGCCAAGGATACGAAATCGCGAGAAGTGCACTTAGTTTTGGCATCGCAGCCGTTCACGGAATTCGTATTCAAGATGGCAAGTTGGATGGCGGTGCCGACCCTGGCCATGATGGCGTAGCGCTTAAGGTATGAGTTGAATAATGAGTGAGTTAAGTCCTATACCGTTCGAGGTCGAAAATGTAATCGCTAGTCGCGCGAGATTGGGATTAATAGCGTTAGCGACGGATCACGTAATTGAATACGAACTTAATAAAATCTTCCACGAAATTGAAGGGGTACAGCTTTACACTACAAAGGTACCAATGGATCCGCGAGTAACGTCAGATACGCTGAAATCTATGGATAACAAATTAGCTCAAACGGCAAAAACGTTATTACCTGGAAACAAATTTAGTGTGGTAGGTTATGGTTGCACTTCAGCAAGCGTAGTTATTGGCGAGGATAANGTTTTCCGAGCGATAGAAACGGCCGGCATCACATCCAGTATCACAACGCCTATTACCGCCTGTCTTGCTGCCNTAAAAACTTTGNGAGGCAGAAAAATAGGTTTGCTTACGCCTTATGTTGATGAAGTAAATTCGCGCATACGAAGATATTTTGAGACTTACGGNTATCAGATAAATAAGTCCGTGACCTTCTCAGAAATTGACGACAACAGAGCGGGCATGATAACTCCAAAATCTATTTCAGACGCAGTAATGAATCAATTCTCTGGAGAGGANATTGATTTCATATTTATATCCTGCACCAGCCTCCGAGCTGNTGACTTAATCCCAATGCTTGAAAGCAAACTTCAATGCAATGTTACAACAAGCAATCATGCGCTGGCATGGCATATGCTGCGATTGTCTGGTATTAACGACAAATACTCAAACAGGGGAGAATTATTCAAAAAAGAAATGCTGTCCTAGCTATCCCTATTTTATTTAAAGACTTTTCAATTACTTCACTATTTTTAAATAAAAAGAACTTCGAGGCTNCACTGCTTTTGTAAAACACTAAAAAATAATTTCGTTAAGGCCCGGTTTGCGATACGGCTTCAAGTTTACTTTGAAAATATTACTGGATAGACTACAGTTATTAGCACGAGCAGTTGATCATAAAAGGGGCTTTATTATGACCATCCAAATGCCGTTTGAACCAAAGGGTGTTATTCCCGCCTGCCTATTACCATTCAAATCCGACATGANNATTGATGAAAAGGCNTTCCGGTCNCATCTTTGCGATCTAGCAGCTGTCGACGGAATAAGTGCTATTACAATCAATGCACATTCAATGGAAGTTCATGCGTTATCGGTGAAAGAACAGGCTCAAACACTAGAAATTACAATGGACGAAATTGGTGAAAAATTACCCCTTGTTCACGGTGTTTATGCCGACGGCTCAGCAAATGCTGCTGCGATAGCAAAGCAGGCGGAAGCGGGGGGCGCGAGATGCCTGCTTGTTTTTCCCCCAAATACATTGGCCATGGGGGGACAAATGCGACCTGAAATGGCCATCCGGCATTTTGAAACCATAGCAGATGCAACGGACCTGCCAATTATATTATTCCAATATCCAATGGGACCAGGCTTGGGTTATCCAATACAAACACTCTTAGAAATCTGTGAACGTGTTCCCCANGTCCGAGCGATAAAAGATTGGTGTAACGATGCNGCACTTCACGAAAGACATATTAGGGAATTAAAATCTTTAAGCAGTCCAGTCAACATTTTATCCACTCATAGTGCCTGGCTTTTATCTTCGCTTGTCCAAGGCTGCGATGGCCTGCTCTCCGGAGCAGGTAGCGTAATTGCAAACTTACAGGTTGCTTTATTCCAAGCATTTAAAAAAGGAGACCTTGAAGAAGCACGCCGCCTGAACGACAGAATTTATCCTACAGTAAGAGCTTTTTATGATGCACCATTTCTAGATATGCACAACCGAATGAAAGAGGCGCTTCATTATCTAGGACGTCTTCCGGAAGCGCATGTCCGCCCGCCGCTAATGAAGCTCAGCAATGATGAAGTTCAAAAAATTAAGCGATGCATGGACGATGCCGGACTATCTCACAACACTGTCTATCAGAAAGTTGCATAATACAATTTTTCCGGTGGCTGTTATACAAAAGTAGAAATAAAAAGGTCCAGCGCGCTGCCCACCCTAACAAATTCCTATAAGGCAGAGAAACGNTACTAACTTATATCTTTTTGCCTGCCNCCAGCCATACGATCTATAAGTTCTCCCAGAACACCCTTCGGNAGAAAGATGATAAATAGGATTAGCATTAGACCATAGATCGTTGTATCGAGGCCAGCCAGATCAATCCCTTCAGTTCGAAGAGAAGTTATCCAGTTCCGGAAGATTTCTGTCATCAATAAAGTTATTACGGCGCCTATTGTAGGCCCCATCATTGTGTACAAGCCGCCTACAACAACAGCAAAAACGATTTGCAATGAGATTCCAATTCCACCTATAACTTCGGGACCGATAAACATTTGGTATTGACAATACAACGCCCCGCCTAGGGCCGTTAGTACAGCGCTTATCATGGTAATTTTTAGTTTACTGCCTGTAACGTGTATCCCCGCGGCCGCCGAGGCATCCTCATCCTCTGAAATAGAGTCCAAAGCATATCGCATCATGGATTTATCGACTAAACGCCATATTATCAGTCCCAGCACCCAAGCTCCAAGCGCAACAAAATAAAATGTCTCTTTATCGGCAAATTGCAATGCGTAAAGAGAAGTGCCGTCGCCTTCTCTATCAGGCGTAAAGCCAAGNCTTCCTCCCGTATGGTCTCTTGACGCTATAATGACTAGTTTGACTACTTCACTTAGAGCAAGTGTTACAAGAGCAAAATAATGCCCCACAATTTTAAATTGAAAACATGGATATGCTACTAGGAACGCCATAATTGCTGCGGTTATCATNGCCGCAGGAATACCAATCCACGGTGAAATTCCACTGTAGTTCCACAACAATGCNGTTACATATGCGCCTATACTCATAAAGGCGCCATGCCCAAGTGAAACTAGTCCAAATCGGCCCATTAAAGACCACGCAGTGTAAACCAACGACCAAATTAGTATCATTATCAAAAGATGGAGTGGATATTGAGGTGAGATAAACGGCGCAACGAGCAGTAAAAAACCAATTATAAAAGGAATAGTTTTTGTCATCATTTTTTCCCCAACAAACCTTGAGGCCGGATGAACATCATAATGATGAAGAAAACAAATGCTAAAACGTATCCCCACTCTATTTCACTGTATAGCCCTCCGATACTTATGATAATTGATAGAATAAAAGCNGCGATAAAGCCGCCAATCATATTGCCAAGACCACCTAAAACGCAAATTATGAAGGTAATAGGTCCAAAGCTTATGCCCACAAAAGGATGAACGTCATACTGTAAAACTAATAAACATGCGGCAAGACCGGCTAATCCGCCGCCTACACATGCTGTTACCCAATATATTTTTTTTGCATCTACCCCCATCAAAACCATTATTTCACGATCCTGGCTAATAGCTCGAATGGCAGCGCCAATATAAGTTCTTGTTAAAAAGAGATACACAATTATCATTCCAACTAGTGCTACGCCAAAAGCAAGCAGTCTTGCATAACTAAAGTACATTTCACTAAACTCTAGAATCGGCAGTCTTAATCCGAGATTACGAAACTCGATACTAAACATTAAGGTGGCTACGCTTTGCAGGAAAAACAGTAGACCGCCTGTAGCCAGTAATTGGTTGATCGGCGCGGTTCCCAAAATAGGTGAGATAATCAATACATGTACTAACCAACCTAAAATAGATACCAGTCCTATGGCTGCTATTGCGGCAATGAAAATGTTAATATCATAGACCCCAGCTAACCAGTAAACGGTATACATACCGAACATTACAAGCTCGGCATAACAAATCCAAACTACATCCACAACACCAAAAATTAGATTTAAGCCTAGCGAAAGCAATGCCAGCACACCACCAAAAAGGATGCCGTTGATAATTGCTTCAAGTAAAAATATATCAAAGATTTCGTCCATAATTTTTCTTTCTACCAGCCTAACNTACAAGCCCATATAAGCTTTTCGAACGCTTTCACTCTCCAAAAGATCTTCGGATTTACCGCTGTCAATTAACTGTCCNGCTTCGAGAAGGTATGCCCTGTCAACTACCTGAAGAACTTGTTGAACATTTTGCTCAACGATTAAAACTGTGTAGCCCTCCTCTCTTATCCTTCTAACAAGACCAAAGACTTGTTGTACTACGACTGGCGCCAGCCCAGCTGATGGTTCATCCATAAGCANCAGTTTAGGGCCTGACATTATCGCGCGTCCGATTGCACACATCTGCTGCTCCCCGCCGGACATTGTACCAGCCANCTGACTTCGCCTCTCCTTCATTCTNGGAAATAGTTCNTAAACAAACTCAAGNTTTTTAGCGCTATCGCCTCTTGCTNTTTTTGCAAATGCGCCAAGTTTAAGATTATCCTCAACGGTCATACCTGGAAATAAACGCCTATTCTCTGGAACATGGGCTATCCCCAATTCGACAATCTGATGCGGCGGAAAAGATGAAAGCGATTTACCTTCCATTTCCATATTACCCGAAAATGGTTCTGTCATTCCAGAAATGACACGCATCAATGTTGTTTTTCCAGCTCCGTTAGGACCAATGACTGCGACTGCCTCACCCGCTTTTACGTTAAGAGAAATATCAAACAAGGCCTGAAAAGAGCCATAGCCTGCGTTTACTCCCTTCAAATCAAGCATTTTGTTTTTTTCTCCATGATATAAAGGGATTTAATTTACTGAACGTCGTCGTCATTTTAATCAGGTCTCTTTTTGAGTTTTTGCTGAAGCTTGAACGTCGCTTGCNTCTGTTCCCAGGTAAACCTCTATTACTTTNGGATCACTGGCAACTTGACTTGGCAGACCTTCCGATATCTTTTCACCATGGTCTAACACCATCACCCTATCCACAACACGCATCAGGACGCCCATTATGTGCTCTACCCAGATTATNGTTATGCCCATCTCCGATCGAATACGCTTCAGCATATCTGCTGCTTGATCCATTTCAGAGTTATCTAACCCNCCAAGACTTTCATCAGCTAAAAGGAGCTCTGGTTTCGTTGCAAGTGCTCTAGCGAGTTCTAATTTCTTTAATCCAGCAGCCCCAAGTGTAGAAATGCCGGCTCCCTTATCCGTGGAAAGACCAACCATTTCCANAGCATCTTTNGCTGAATCAAAAGATGCTNCTTGGCTCTCTTTACCATTTTGACCAAANTAGGNCGCAACAAGAACATTTTCTAAAATAGATAATCTTTTTATTGGCCGGGGAATTTGGAATGTTCGTCCAATCCCCATATGACAAATTTTATTAGGTAAGTTACCTCCTATTTCCTGTCCTTTAAACAAAACGGAACCCGAAGTAGGCTTCAAAGCACCCGAGATCATATTNAAAATAGTGCTTTTGCCCGATCCATTTGGACCAATTAAGCCAACAATTTCACCTTTATCAACTCGAAAGGAAACATTATCAACCGCGGTAAANCCGCCGAAGCGCTTAGTCAACGCTTCGGCNGCTATAATTTGATTAGCCATTAAATTACACTCAACCTGCAATTATTTTGCGTATGGGGAACCCTTTGGAAGAGGTAAAACTGGGTTAACAGTTTGTAATGGCTTTGGCCAAGCGATCTTAGCGGCCCCATCAATATACTGAACCACAACAGGGAATGCTCTTTCATTTTGACCNGACATGTCTGCTCCCTTTGGCTGGAATTTAACGCCGTATCCCATCAACGTACTCCCAACTGGAAGATCTGTTTCTGCTGACGCTTTTCTAAGTGCGTCAGAAGTTATACCGCCATATTTTTTGATAGCTCGCGGCAGAACTTCATCAAAAAAGGTGTACGTATTACTTGCAGCCATTCCTACGTGTGCTGAGAATGTCTTAACTTTCGGCTGGGCTTTTTTATACTCGCGACCAACCATTTCTGTAATTTTTCCAAGACCGGGAGCGAGCGTTTTAGGATCAATCAACCATATAGAGACAGGGTCAACGTTAAAGATATAATTAGCGTCATTACCAAATGCCTCATAAAGTTTATCAGGAACACCGTACCCAGCTCCATGACCAATTAACGCTTTCCATTTCAATCCCAGCTCTCTGCTCTGACGAAGAAANAGTGTGATGTCCGGATTGTACCCCGTATGAAAAATAACATCCGGACGCTTGCGTTTTAATTTAGTTACAAGAGAAGATAAATCAGGGGCCGTTGCAGCGTAACCCTCTTTCAACACTATTTTGAAGCCATGTTTTTTTGATCCTGCCTCATTTCCTCCCGCAACTCCGCTTCCATAAGGTCCATCTTCATGAATTATAGCCACTTTGAGCTTAGATGGATCTACGCCGAGTTTTTCTTTCGCATAATGAGCAACGAAGTCGGGAGATGTTGTACCGAACATACCGCCGTGTGGCTGAATACGGAACACATGTTCAAGATTTCGACCTTTAAGAACTGCCGGCGAGATACATGTGGTGATCCACATGAATTTTTTCATCGCGTCGACCTTGGCTGAAACAGGAACACACTGAGCACTAGAATAAAAGCCTAGTAACATATCGACTTTTTCCTGCTCAATTAGACGGACTGCTTCGTTAATCGCTATTTCTGGCTTAGATTGAGCATCAGCATAAATTGCATTGATTTTATATCCCTCAACGCCGCCTTTAGAATTGAAATAATCTATGATGATCTTGGCACCCAATGCATGCAAAGACGATCCACCCGCTGCTAAAGGGCCCGTGTAATCATAAATTACACCTATTTTAATTTCTTTAGCACTTAAATTACCCACCGACAGAAAAAAAACGGCCGCGGTGAGCCCAACCAAAATTCTTTTAAACGATTTGAAGAGGGACATTTCGACTTCTCCTTGAAAAAGATAGAGATTCAAAAAAAAATCGTGCCCTAGTCTTCTACTTTAATCAATCCCCCTATTGATGACATATACAAACCAACGCTNCNTTTGAGGTATTATTTTTGAAAATAATAATTTTTTTGTTGTAAAATATTGAATTTAGAAAAAAGCAAAAACGTTGCNGGAATCCTCGGNTAATTAATCTATTTTTTTTTGTTTGAATAATCTAAAGGTTTTNTAAAAAATAATTTTGAGNNTTTTTNCGAGCANAAGTAAAAANCAAAGGATCACAAATGTGAAAATTATTTTTCCNCACCTAATTTTCTCAAAGCTTATTGATTAATTTTATTTTTAAATTTTTGNATTGCAATAGTCTCTATCACTAAGACCGGGCTCCACCTCTGTGCCATATTTCCAAAGGTCGTGAACTCTGCTAGATATTTTATCAAGCTTTAAGAAAAGTTATAATTTAATTAAATATTCATTTACGAGGCATCATGAATTTTGATCTGCAACCAGAAATAGAAGAATACCGTTTAAAGGTTAGAGCATTTGTCGACGAGCATATAATTCCGCTCGAAAGCGACAGGGCTAACTACGATCACCATGAAAATATTAGTTCTGATGTGCTGATAAAAATTCAAAAGAAAGTCAAGGAAGCAGGGCTATGGGCTCCACAAATGCCAAGAGAGCGCGGCGGACTTGGTTTTAACCAGATCGGCATGGCCGCTTCCTACGAAGAAATGAACCGATCAATTTTTGGACCTGTATGTTTTAATTGCAGTGCTCCAGACGACGGAAATATGTTTGTCCTTAATAAGGTTGCCACAGAAGAACAAAAAGACAAATGGCTGCAACCCATAATAGACGGAGCTGTAAGATCATCCTTTGTTATGACTGAACCGCACCCGGGTTCTGGATCTGATCCATCTATGATGCTCACCAAAGCCGAGCCTGTAGGAAATTCNAAATGGAAAATTAGCGGACATAAATGGTTTATCACCGGAGCCGAAGNAGCAGAACACTTTATTTTAATGGCGAAGACGTCCGATGANCCAAGAAAAGGACTCACGGCTTTTATGTTCCATAAAGATCAACCAGGGTGGGAAATACTNCGAAGAATTGAAATTATGGGCCCTGAGGAACATGGCGGACATTGTGAAATTCGCTTTGACGGCTTGGAGATAGACGACGCCGATCGAATTATGGAGGTTGGCGACGGNCTCAAGCTTACTCAAATACGNCTAGGNACTGCAAGATTGACTCATTGCATGCGATGGTTAGGGCTTGCTAAAAGGTCTATGGAAGTTGCCTCCGAATACGTAGAGCGGAGAGAGAGCTTTAATATCAAATTAGCAGATAGAGAGAGTGTTCAAATGATGCTTGGAGGGCTAGCAGCAGACATAGAACTAGGCCGCTTAATAACGATGAGAGCCGCGTGGAAACTAGCTAATGGTGATTTTGCCAGAAAAGAAGTTTCAATGGCTAAAAATCATGTTGCGGAGACACTACACCGCGCAGTAGACACTGCCTTACAATTAAACGGCGCACGAGGATATTCCAAAGATACCCCACTGGAGTGGATATATAGATACGCTAGGCAGGCCCGCCTGGTTGATGGTGCTTCCGAGGTTCATAAAATGGTACTCTCAAGAATTTATCGAAATGAAGGAATAAATTTTTGGTCTTGGGGCGTCTAGNTTGCATGAAATAAAGAGTAAAACTTTAGCCGATTGGCTCACCAAAAAAACAAATGCAATCGAGACAGAAATCAAATCCATTTANCCACTAAGTGGCGGTGCGTCTATGTATACTTGGGAGATCGTTGCGTCTTTCAACGGAGGCTTTTTGGATGGTATATCAAAACTAATTCTTCGATCNCAAAGTGACGCACCACTCATACAGAGCATTGGGGTCATTAATGAATTTCAATTACTTCAATTTCTTAAATCACAAAAATTAAAAGTTCCAGAACCCGTTNTTTTGGACGAGCGTGGAAGAATAACTGGCAACCCCGCCTTCATTATGCGGAGAATAATTGGCTCATCAAAATCTATAGGGGCTCCTAATACACTTACTTATCTAGATAGAAAAAAGCTTACTCGGGATATCGGAATACAACTCGGTAGACTGCATCAGATTGATATACAACCCGGTCAAATGGCTTTATCGGAGCAAATGCNAAACCAGGATGTGACAAGTTTTTTTTATAAGCAACTAGACCTTCTTCCTTACTCATTACCNGTTATTGAATGGGCATTAAGATGGCTTGAAAAATATCAACCCTTAAAGCAACGTCTGAGCNTATGCCACGGAGACTTTCGCAATGGAAATCTTTTGGTACATAATAAACGCCTAAAAGGCATTATAGACTGGGAGTTTGCGCATATTGGCAATCCGCTAGAAGATATAGGTTGGTTCTGTGCCAGATGTTGGCGTTTTGGCAATGATAAAGAAGAGGCTGGAGGGATTGGCCAGTTATCGGATTTTATAGANGGTTATGAAACTGCAAATCCGGGAAAAGTTAATTGGATAGAACTGTCCTACTGGAAAATTGTTGCGACTGTCCAATGGGCGTTAATCGCCCATAGACAAGGTCTGCAGGATTCGTCGAACAGCAAACGAAAGCTGGAACTCGCCCTTACCGGCTTTAAAGGGATTGAATTGGAACACGAACTACTGAAATTAATAAAAAACTACGAAAGGCCCTAGATATGAAGGATGGTGACCAAATAAACCAACTAATTGAGGCGGCTAAAGCCGTTTTAGAAGAAGATATTATACCATCACTGCCCTTTAGAAAACGTTCGGATGCACTTATGGTTGGAAAAGCTTTATCAATTGCGTTGCATAATCTGAATCAAGCAACTAAAGAGCAAGGTAAAAATACAAATCAAAACAATAAAATCCTATCAAACCAAATTCGGTCAGGTTCTTATGACACAAATCTAANTGGACANATTNCTGATATTCTATCTAAGGATGTAGCANAAAGATTGAAAGCATCTAACCCGGATTTCATAATGCATGGGAGATTCTCTCAATATACAGCAAGCTAGACCCTGCCAAAGAACTCATAACCCTTTTGCAATAGGNTGCAGCTGCCTGGCTTTTTGTTCAATTGAAGGTAGGATCTCCCTTATTAGATCATCATCCACATCCCTAGCAACATCCGGATACCCAGCCCCTGTTATCATCTGCCGCAATTTTCCAGCCTTAAATATATCTAATGTCCATTCCAAAGGATCTGGAACTACCGTTTTATCCCAATAATAACGCAAATTTTTATTGCGGGGCCCGTAATGGTAATGCGGTTGCAATCTAAAACAATCAAAAGCCAGAATTTCTGTTTCTTCTGAATATTCATGGCTAGAACTGCCGCATAAATCTGTTAATACATGAATTGCCAAACCACCGTCATCACCAAGAGTTCGAAGCTCAAGGCCAAACCTAATATTTCCAGCCTCGAAAATAAAATCTCCCCTGTTGTGTTTTACAAGCTGTATGCTGTTTTTGAATTTATCGCGCGCTAATTTCTCAACCTCTGGCATTGCCTTTAGAACCNATTTCTTGTCAAGCTTCCCGGCAAGGTCTTTAAAACCTGCCGTCTCTATCATCTCAGGCAGCCTTGTTTTCAGTTGTTTCACAGACCATCCTATTGGATTGCCATCCGCTATAGGATCAATTTGACAGATTTTACAACGNCCGTCTGGATCATACGTATATGTTGGTTGCGAAAAAAAGCAGTTAAACTGCAAGATGTTGGCTTCGTTGTTCTTGTTGCTGCTTCGGACTTGAATTATTACACCTTGATCAGCGTGATTCTGTATGTTGGCATCCCATTGCTCGTGCCAGATTGCAAAAAAAACTTCCCCCGCTTCAACTTTTGAATAATCGGTTCTCATCTCGGTTTCCCCGTTAAATTATCATGCCAAATAAAACCAGACATACGTCGATATAATATTTNNTACCANTTTTAAGTCTAGCATATGCCATAATTTAATATGCTGAAAATTAAATTCTTCATATACTGCGACAAACTAAAAAGATTCGTTAACCTTTNCTAATAAATCTTAAGGAAAAATAATATGATTTATGAACTGCGAATATATCACTGCGTACCCGGCCGCCTCCCCGCACTCCTTAACCGTTTTGATACTATTACTCTAAAATTATGGGAAAAACACGGTATCAAACAAGCGGGTTTTTGGACGGTAGGCATCGGTGATTCAAATCAAGACCTTTATTATTTACTTGCTTGGGACTCTCTTGCAGATAGAGAAAAGAAATGGGACGCATTTGCTACGGACCCTGAATGGCTGNAAAAAAAGGCTTCGACAGAGGCTGACGGACAGATTGTAGCATCTGTCAACAATCAAATCTTGATGCCAACAACATTTTCTTCCGTTCAGTAGACATCAAGATTAACTGGTTTAANGCAACTNGCTTAANCATCGCCTATTTTTGATTATGAGTTTATCANACGATAGCGAAAGCCGCCGTTTGGATGACTTATAACATGGCCCATTGTTGGCGAACCAAAATGAGCAGGACATAAAAGCGTGTTAGTATCGGCGACACGCTCAAGCATTTTTGTTCTGCTGACGGCGGACATGTGNGGGTCTTCACAAGCACGACTAGACCATTCAGGNCTAATGAGTTGAATAGGATGGTGGATTGCATCACCACTCATAAGTGCGGNCTCTTCGCGTGATTTTAAGTTAAGCATNACATGGCCTGGCGTATGACCCGGAGCAGGCTCGAGCCACATACCGTCATCTATTTGATGCGTGTCTTCCACTATAATTGCTTGTCCAGCTTCAACTATTGGAAGCACGCTGTCTTCATAGACTAGCGGAACTGGAACTGCTGCCCCGTTTTCGTGGCGACTTTCCCATAATTCATACTCATTCCTAGAAAATATATATTTAGCGTTTGGAAATGTAGGAACCCACCTTCCGTCAACAAGCTTTGTATTCCAGCCAACATGATCCACATGAAGGTGCGTGCATAGAACAAAGTCTACTTCCTCAGGATGCACACCGACGTTTGCTAACTCCTCGATGAACGGCGCATTCTGCATGTGCCAGCTTGGTCGTGCCGGCCTAGACTTGTGATTACCTACACACGTATCAACCAAAATAGTATGATGGGACGTTTTGATAATATATGACTGAATACATAGGATTATCTCGATCGTTTTGGGGTCGATATATCTGGGCATTAGCCAATCCTTGTTGGCTTCCACAACGTCTCTGGTCGCATCCGGGAAAAAAGTAAATGTGTCAAATATAGGGACTTCACTCTCTATGGCTCGGTGTATTTCCAAGTCGCCTAACTTATACATCGTGTCGCTCCCTAAGATTTGAGACAATCGAATTGTATCATATTTTTCTGAAAAAAATTAAGAACCTTCGCCAATAATAACATGCGCTGGCGGTGCGCTTCCTTCTTTGTCTTCGCCGAAATATAATGTTGTATGAGGGAATGGTAATTCAATTCCTTCTTGATCAAAACGTTTTTTCACGCGCCCCAAAAATTCTCTTTTCACAGCCCATTGCATAATAGGTACTGTTTTTATTCTGGACCTAATAATCACGGCACTATCCGCTAATTCTTGTACACCCATTACTTGAATAGGCTCTAAGATCTTGGTGCCCCAGTTTTCGTCACCCTGAAGTTCCTCGCATATTTCCTTTAAAATCTGGCTGACGGTGTCGGTATCTTCCCGATAGGCTATTCCTATGTCTAGAAGGGCATACGAAAAATCCTTCGTCAAGTTCTCAACAGAAGTTACGTCTCCAAAAGGAACTGTATGCACAGTTCCTGCGACATCGCGAAGCCTGATAGTTCTAATTGATAAGTCTTCAACCAGTCCAGTATGTCCGCCAACTGTTACAACGTCGCCAACAGCTAT
>NZVJ01000075.1 GCA_002701455.1 Rhodospirillaceae bacterium | reverse complement strand
ATCTCTTCCCCGGGGATTTGGAAAGACTGATGCCGCATGTCGAAGCCGCAATGTTTCGCGTCCCTTCTTTTGAGAATGCGGGAATAAAAGATATCGTTAATGGGCCAATATCCTATACTCCGGATGGGAACCCTATGGTTGGGCCCGCTTTTGGCCTAGAAAACTTTTGGATTTCAGAGGGTCATAGTTTTGGCGTAACTGCCGCTGGAGGCGCTGGCTGGCAAATCGCCGAGTGGATTATTAATGGAGAACCTACTGTTGATATGCTCGGCGTCGATCCAAGACGATTTGGCGTAGTCTCAAAAAACTTCGCGAAAATAAAAAATGAGGAAGCTTACGCTCATGTCTTTGTGAATCATTTTCCAATGGAGGAAAGAGAAGAAGCAAGACCCGCCAAAACAACACCAATATATCATAAGTTAGATGAGGCTGGCGCTGTGTGGGGAGCGCGGTTTGGGTGGGAGCGCCCTAACTGGTTCGCGCCACAAAATGTGCCAAGAAAAGATAATTACTCATTTAGAAGATCAAATTGGTTTGAACACGTAGGGAATGAGGTTAGAGCAGTAAGAGAGAACGTTGGATTATTAGAGCTGTCTTCGTTTGCTAAATATGAAATCCAGGGGTCAAAGGCTAGAGAATGGCTAGACTCACTGGTGGCTAATTCAATTCCCAAGGGTATCGGGAATATGACATTGGCTCATTCTTTAAATCATTCCGGGTCAATTCGATCAGAATACACGATCACGCGAATGCGTGACGGGTTGCTTGGCGAGAGATTTTTCGTGGTAGGACCTGGAGCAGCNCACGATATAGATCTAGATTTCTTACAAAAACAAATGCCAAGAGACGGATCNGTGCAATTTATTGATCGCACCACACAATACGGCGTCTTTATATTAGCTGGGCCTAATGCACGAAAAGTCTTGGAAAAGGTAGCTGATGCAGATGTTTCTAACCAAGCATTCAAGTGGCTTACAATGCAAGAAATTCCTATTGGATTTTGTCCTTCAGTGACCGCAATGCGAGTAAATTTTCTCGGCTCGCTAGGTTGGGAATTACACCACCCTATCGAATATCAGCTCCAACTATTCGACGCTTTGCATGCTGCAGGGGCGGAGTTTTCGATGACTAACATTGGCGTCAGAGCTATGGAATCTATGCGATTAGAGAAATCCTATAGGCTATGGGGTACAGATTTAAACGCTGAAAACTCAGCACTGGAGGCTAATTTGCAAAAATTCATCAAATTAAATAAGGGTAAATTTACCGGACGTGAAGCACTTATCTCTCAACAAGAAAAAGGGGTGCCAAATCANTTTTGCACTTTAGAAATTGATGCAGGTGATGCCGATTCTTTCGGGAACGAGCCGATCATTTTAGATGGAAAAGTCATCGGACGCGGAACATCCGGAGGATATGGCCATTACGTTGAAAAATCGCTGCTGCTCGGCTATGTGGAAACAGAAAAGGCTATTATTGGTCAAAAATGCCATGTTCGCCTTCTTGATCAGTTGCGTTCAGCAACGATTATTGCAGAGAGCCCTTATGATCCAAAGAATCTAGCGCTTCGCGCTTGAGTTTGTAGCTTGGACTTTTTGTCATTCAACTCAGATCCTAAATAATNCTTTGAGATAGGTAAAATTTAAAGTTATGCGTCTTTAGGATTTATACCTGGCAGACTTTGGTGTAAAATCCTTATCTAAATAACAGTTGATTAATCAGAATTTTTTTTCACCCCTGGAAAGCGAGAAATTCATATGAATAGTCCATTGGGAGTTATGTCTGGGAAGCGCGGACTTATTATGGGCGTTGCCAATGAGAGATCTATAGCTTGGGGGATAGCTAAGATGGCATCCATTCATGGTGCTGAACTCGCATTTACCTACCAAGGCGAAGCTCTTCTGAAAAGACTATCGCCACTTGCCGAGTCAGTCGGCTCGGACATGGTAATGCAATGCGACGTTACAGATGAAAGCAGCCTAGAGTCAGTATTCGATACCCTTAGCAAAACTTGGGGGAAACTCGACTTCGTCGTTCACGCTATAGCCTATTCCGACAAGGAAGAATTAAAGGGTGAGTATATTAATACTACTCGAGAAAACTTTCTGCGCACTTTGGATATTTCATGTTACTCGTTTACTTCAGTAGCAAAACATTCTGCAGCGCTTATGCCCGATGGGGGAAGCTTATTGACACTAAGTTATTATGGAGCGGAGCGGGTTATGCCGCACTATAATGTTATGGGAGTTGCCAAGGCAGCACTAGAGTCTAGCGTACGCTATCTCGCAGTAGACCTCGGAGAGCAAAGCATCAGAGTAAATGGGCTTTCGGCGGGCCCCATGAAAACTTTGGCGGCATCAGGAATCGGTGATTTTAGATACATTTTGAAATGGAACGAATACAACTCTCCTTTGAAGCGAAACGTTACCCTTGAAGATGTAGGCGGTGCGGCGATGTATCTGCTCAGTGACTTATCCAGTGGTGTTTCAGGTGAAATACATCATGTTGATTGTGGTTACAATATCGTAGGCATGAAGGCCGTCGATGCCCCAGATATTTCAGTCGTTTGATTAAAAAATAAGGCTTGATTATGGCTAGTAATGCCTTCGGAAAGATTTTTCAGTTTAGTACTTGGGGTGAAAGCCATGGGAATGCTATCGGAGGTGTCGTCGATGGCGTTCCACCTCTAATTCCTATCGTCGAGGAAGACATCCAATATTACATGGACAAGCGAAAACCGGGACAATCTCGTTTTACAACTCAACGCAAAGAACCAGATAAAGTAAAAATCTTATCCGGCGTATTTGAAAATAAAACAACTGGCACACCAATCAGCTTGCTTATTCAAAATAAAGACCAACGGTCAAAAGATTATGGCGAAATCAAGGACCAATTTCGCCCTGGCCATGCAGATTTTACCTATCAAAAAAAATATGGGATACGCGACTATAGGGGTGGCGGTCGATCTTCAGCCCGAGAAACCGCTATGCGTGTAGCCGCTGGGGCTATAGCGAGAAAAGTTTTAGAATTAAAGACTGGAAACAAAATTTCGATAAAAGGTGCATTGGTGCAAATTGGTCCTCACAAAATAAACAGAAAAAATTGGGACTGGAATCAGGTGGAACGAAATCCTTTCTGGTCACCAGACGCAGAGACCGCCGTGAAATGGGCGGATTTTTTAGATGACATCCGTAAAAAAGGCTCATCCGCCGGTGCAGTTGTTGAAATTGAAATTAATGGTATTCCTGCTGGGCTTGGTGAACCAATATATGGAAAATTAGACAGTGACCTAGCTAATGCGATGATGTCTATAAATGCAGTAAAGGGCGTGGAAATAGGAGATGGCTTTGATTTGGTCACAACACCAGGCGAGTTAGCTTCGGATGAAATCAGAATATCAGACGGGGAACCCGTTTTTTTAACAAATAAAGCAGGCGGAATTTTGGGTGGGATATCTACCGGCCAACCCATTATAGTGCGATTTGCAATAAAGCCTACTAGCTCTATTCTTACTCCGAGACGCTCAATAGATAAATTTGGGAATGATGTGGAAGTCAGAACAAAGGGAAGACATGACCCGTGTGTGGGGATACGCGCGGTTCCCGTCGGTGAAGCAATGGCGGCCTGCGTACTAGCAGATCACGCTCTTAGACATCAGGCACAATGTTTTTAACAGTATCTGCGGCAAATAAAAAAACTTTGTTTGAGGTACAATTCTTCTTTCTGGTAAATAGTATCCTGGGAAAACAAAGATGAAGATCATATTAACTCGCCCTTTCTTGTTAGCGCTAGTAGCATCTTTTTTATTTGTCTCTCCTCTTTATTCAAAGGTAGCCTTTGCTGAAGAGAAAGAAGAAAAAGAAGAGGAAGAACTAGACGATTTAGCCAAGGAACGGTTAGAGAAGGAGAAGGAGCAAAAGAAACGCGATAAGCAATTCAATGAAGAAAAACTTTATAAATTCATGGTGGGTCGAGATGTCCTTACCCTACCGCTCTTTTACGTTTCGCTTTACGTAAAAGGAAAATTGGTAGAAGGGAAACTTCGCGTAGCCATTCAAACCAAAAGTCCCGCGGCACGGCGGTCATTAAATCCAGAAAAAATGGCCATCAAAGGAATAATCTATCCACTAGCCGTTAGAATGTGGGAAAACGGCCGTCCAACTTCAGAAGATATTCGAAATTTTAAGATTGACGCAAAGGCGCAATTAAAAATTCGATACGAAGACTTAGTTAAGGAAGTTTATATCGAGTCAATTTTATAACTGATAAAAATAGCTTTAGAGTTTTTCAACCAATAAAAAAAATTCTTTGTTACCATTTCGCCCAGTCAAAACAGACTCCGTACTTCCTTGCAATTTCCAACCTTCCATACTCAAGAACCAATGCTCCATCTCTTTTAATAATTGAACTCTCATACTCGCATCGTTTAAAACCCCCGTCTTTTTCAGCTTCCCCGGCCCAATCTCGAATTGCGGCTTAAATAAACATAAAAGCTGTCCACCAGTTTTGATGAGTGCCATCGAGGGAACAAGCACTTTTTTCAGCGAAATGAAACTAACGTCACAAACCACAAGGTCTAAAGGATCAACTATTATTTCATTATTTAATTTCCTTGCATCAGTATTCTCAAGATTAATGACGCGTGGATCAGACTTTACCGTATCAGATAGTTGAAAACTTCCCACATCAACCGCATAAACTTTTTGCACGCCNCCGCAAAGTAACACGTGCGTAAATCCTCCTGTTGAAGCCCCTATATCCAAACAAATTTTATTTGCTAATTCTATTTTAAAATGTTCCAAGGCCCCAAAGAGTTTGAAGCCACCTCGTGAAACCCAATCGCTTGATAAACCAATTACCTTCAATGTTGACCGTTTGGAAACAATTTTGTTGGCTTTATTAGCAACTTCTTGATCACAGATTATATGCCCTTTAACTATCAAGTCCTTTGCGTGTGCTCTTGATCTTACCAGGCCCTGTGATACCAACAGCTGGTCGAGCCTCATTTTATCTTTTTCCATAATGGACCGGTTCATTTAAGTGTTGAAATCTTCCGACCAACTATAACAAAAATTTTATATTTATCGTTAGCTAGGCTGATACTGAGCCATTTAGTTCATTCTTATCAAGTGCTTTAACGACAACATCTACTATACTCGCTGAGTCAAGCGCAGCCATCTTATGTTGTTCATCAGAAGACGCGTGATCAATGAATTTATCTGGCAATGTCATCGGTCGAACTCTCAACCCATTATCCAACAGACCTTCTGCAGCAAGGAAATTTAGCACATGGCTTGAAAAACCTCCAACTGCGCCCTCTTCGATAATAATCAAGAGCTCATGTCCCTGAGCAATTTTGGTTATGAGCCCCTTATCAAACGGTTTTGCAAATCTAGCATCTGCTACCGTAGTGCTGAAACCAAGAGCCGCTAATTGCTCGGCCGCCGATAGACAATCTTTTAGTCTAGAGCCTAAAGAAAGTATAGCGGCAGTAGAACCTGTGCGAAGCACCCTCCCTTTACCAATTGGTAATGGTGTACCCCTATCCGGGATTTCAACTCCTACGCCCTCGCCCCTAGGATATCTAATTGCCGAAGGTGCGTCATTTATAGTTGCAGCGGTAGCTACCATATGCATTAATTCTGCTTCATCTGCAGCAGCCATAACAATAAAACCAGGTAGGCAACATAGGTAAGCCAAGTCAAACGCGCCTGCATGCGTGGCACCATCCGCACCCACTAATCCAGCACGGTCTATTGCAAAACGTACCGGCAAACCTTGAATTGCAACATCGTGAACGATTTGGTCGTACGCGCGTTGAAGAAAAGTGGAATAAATAGCCACAAAAGGCTTCAGACCCTCGGTAGCTAATCCTGCCGCAAATGTTACAGCATGCTGTTCTGCAATGCCAACATCGAAACTTCTCTCTGGAAATTGTTTAGCGAATTTATCAATACCCGTTCCAGATGGCATCGCTGCGGTTATAGCAACAATTTCCTTGTCATACTCGGCCTCCTTTACGAGTGATCTAGAAAAAACTTCCGTGTATGACGGAGCGTTGGCTTTTGCTTTCGTTTGAGTGCCTGTGACAAGATCGAATTTCTGTACCGCATGATATTTTTCTAATGACTTTTCCGCAAAAGGGTGCCCGCGTCCTTTTTCTGTTACTACATGTAATAGTACCGGCTTATCTTGTCTCGCATTTCTAATATTTTGCAAGACTGGCAGTAAATGTTCCAGGTTGTGTCCATCGACTGGCCCCACGTAATAAAAGCCTAGCTCTTCAAAAAGTGTCCCTCCCGTTACTAGTCCCCGCGCATATTCCTCTGCTCGCTTAGCGGTTCTCTCTATTTGCTTTGGCAGGTGAGAGGCGATTTGCTTTGCTAAGTCTCTTAAACTTCTATAGGACGTAGAGCTTATAAGTTTTGATAGATATGCACTCATTGCACCGACGGCCGGAGCAATAGACATATCATTATCGTTCAGAATAACGAGAAGTCTTGAATTGCTTGCGCCCGCGTTATTCATCGCTTCGTAAGCCATACCAGCACTCATTGCCCCATCACCTATCACAGCAACAACATGGTTTTCCTTAGATTTCAGATCCCTTGCAACAGCCATACCCAGCCCTGCAGAAATGGACGTTGAACTGTGCGCAGCACCAAACGGGTCGTATTCACTTTCTTCTCTCTTTGTGAAACCTGAGAGCCCTCCAGTTTGCCGAAGCGTTTTTATACGGTCTCTTCGACCAGTCAATACCTTATGCGGGTACGCTTGGTGTCCAACATCCCATATCAGCCGATCTTCGGGGGTTTTGTAAATATAGTGAAGTGCAATCGTTAGCTCGACTACACCCAGCCCAGCACCTAAATGCCCTCCTGTTACTGAGACTGCATTTATAACCTCTTGACGCAACTCTTGGGCTAGCGCTTTCAGGTTTTCAGGTTTAAGTTCGCGAAGATCTCTAGGCGTCTTAACCAGGTCTAAGAGAGACGTAGTATTTTCCGTAATCACGTTATTATTTTACCTTTGCCGTTCTAAAACAAATTGAGCTAGAGCCCTGAGATAATCTGCTTCTTCACCCCAAAACTTTAAAGCGTCAACAGACTCGTTGATCAGCAATACCGCCTTATGACGTGCCTCTTCAACCCCTAATTTTGCAACAAGGGTCGCTTTTCCTGCTTCAGCATCCAGTCCGCCTGGTTTTCCCATCGTATCAACAGTACCTTCAAGGTCCAAGAGATCATCGACTATCTGAAAAGCTATACCAAAGCCGTAGGCATATTTCTTCAATGCATTAAGATGCAGGTTGCTTGCACCGCCTAAGACCCCGCCTGCAAACATACAAAATGCAAAAATCTCGCCCGTTTTAAGTTTTTGCATGCGTATAATTTCATCTAAAGACAAATGTTTGCCTTCCCCTAACAGATCAATCATCTGGCCTGCAACCATGCCGTGATGACCTGCAGACTTTGCAAGTGCATTAACCAATTTACACCTAACAGAACTGTCATCTATTGTCTCAGGATCAGATAAAATCTCAAACGCCGTTGTCAATAATGCGTCACCCGCCAAAATAGCCGTTTCCTCGTTAAATTTTTTATGACAACTTTCTTTTCCTCTCCTAAAATCACTATTATCCATTGCGGGTAGATCGTCATGAATTAATGAATAACTGTGCAAAAACTCTACCGCAGCAGCAACACGAAAGGCAGCCTTTTCTTCTACACCAAACATATTCGAGGACTGAATAACCATAAATGGTCTGATTTTTTTTCCAACACCAAGAGAACTATATCGCATGGCTTCAGCCAAAGGTGCTTCAATACCTTCTGGCTTCGGCAACAGAGTTTCCATTATTTTATCTATTTTAATCGCACAATCTGATAATGCCTGACTTAAGCTCATGAAAGCCCTATTCTATTTTTGAATTATCTTTACTCATCAAAATCAATAACTTTTGCACCACCCTCATCTTGAGGCAGTTTTATTTTTTCTACTTTCAAACGGGCTTCGTCTAATTTTGCCTGACAATGCTTCTTTAACATAGACCCGCGCTCGTATGCTGCGATGGCATCCTCTAATGAACCTTGTCCATTCTCTAAGCGCTCTACTATTTCTTCAAGCTCTTTTAAAGAGTCCTCAAAATTTAATTTTTCTATCGCACTTTCCTTGCTCATTCTTCCTCCAAAAACATTTTAAGGCGCAGGCACCTCAATCGAACATATAAACATTTTTTGTCCTAAGTTTCTCAAGGACAAGCCGAGTTTCATGCTTTTACCAGTTCTTCTACATGCGAAGCAACAGACGAACTCAAAGCCGCAAGATCATAACCACCCTCTAAAGCCGATATCAAACGGCCATTCGTGGATTTGTCGGCAATCTCCATGAGTTTTGTTGTAACCCAGCCATAATCGCTGTCTTGTAAATTTAATCCTGCGAGAGGGTCAAGGGCATGGGCGTCAAAACCGGCTGAAACAAATAGCAGTTCTGGCTGAAAAGCAATTAAACCCGGCAATATAACTTCAGAAACAGCACTCCTAAATTCACTGCTACCGTCGCCGGCGCGCAAAGGACAATTTAAAATATTATCAAAATCTCCTTTTTCGTTTCTTGATCCAGTACCAGGATACAGCGGCATCTGATGAGTAGATGCAAAAAACAAATCGCGATCTGACCAGAACATTTCTTGGGTGCCATTTCCGTGATGAACATCAAAATCAACTACCGCCAGACGTTGGAAACCATATTTCTCACGAGCATAAGCTGCTGCAATGGCGACTGTATTGAAGATACAAAAACCCATAGCTGTATTAGTTTCTGCGTGATGTCCCGGTGGTCTTACTNCACAAAAGGCATTTTTNGCTTCTCCGCAAGTGACCGCATCAACAGCTGAACAGGCCGCCCCAACTGCCCTAAGGGCAGCTTCTACTGATCCCGGCGATAGACACGTGTCTGCATCCAATCTAGTAATTCCAGATGAAGGTACACTATTTAGGATTTTTTCGACATATTTCGGCGGGTGCATTAGTTCAACACTAGAAAGTTTGGCTTTCTCTGGCTCTCGTCGATCTAGCTTGTTNCCTATTCCTTCTTTTTGAAGAGCTTGCTCTACTGCATTCAAGCGTGCCGGCCGTTCTGGGTGCCCCTCGCCCATNTTGTGCTCCATACAAGCTGGATGGCTAAAAACTATTGTCATACATAAGCCCCATAAAAGATCCTATTACCCTANCCCAAGGAACATTCTTTTTCAAAAAATACCGNGAAAAAATTAAAATTTTACACTTTACAACTTTACAAAAATAATAGCTTATCCTTGAGATAAAATCTTTTATTAAGCTCTTAATCTTAGTGTGTTTTATTCTATTAAAGTTTGTACGTTNGTCATCACTTAAACCAGCTCTGGCTTTATTTCGTAAACATTAAGATTTATTGAATTCATTTAGGAAAATTATAATTAAGNTGAATTTGGTAACGCATTTCTCAAAAATCCAAAAGTTGGAATATCCTATGCCTCGCTCCAGTATACCGATGTTACATTTTTGTTTTATTTTTTTAGTGTTGCTGTTTACNGCTGACGTCCAAATCAACNCTGGTTTCGCTGANCAGCGCTCAAGCCCTGTTTTTACGGATCCAGTAATATCAGAGCCAATGTCGCAAACAATGCCCGTACTTGGCAGGGTTGTACCCAATCAGTCTGGAATTGTTGCAACTCGAATAGCNGAGCGCATAGAAAAATTGNCCGTCAAAATTGGAGACCGCGTAGAGAAAGGCGCTATCTTGGCGCGTCTCTCATCAGATCAATTAAAAAACCAGCTAATTCTTAAAGAAGCTGAATTACGNAGAGCCCAGGCAAAAAAAGAAAATNATAACGCAGATTTAAAAAAAACAANACANGCTAGACAGCGGATTTTAGCTCTGAGAGGTTCGACAGCTTTCAGACAAGATCGCGACCAAGATAGTCAACGCGACCTTGAAATGGCAACCAGCACCCTAAAAGAGGCAGAAGCAGAAGTAGCTAGTGCAAGGGCCGNGCTGAATATGAACAAGCAATTTCTTAGAGATGCCGTTATTAGGGCNCCCTATCCAGGTATTGTAATAGCNACACACATCGTGCCCGGGAGCTATACTCGGNTAGGAGACCCTATTGTAACAATTTTAAACGATGATGATCTCGAAATAGAGGCCGACATACCCACTGTTCGCGCACTAACATTGGCTCCGGGTGTTCGAGCTCAGGGCAGATTGCAAAATGGTATTCAGTTCTATGCCTCGCTCCGGGTGGTTATCCCGCAGGAAAANATGCAAACAAGAACCTTAGCGGCTCGGTTTACCATAGAGACTCAGCAAAAACTCAATAAAATAGTTGGAAATCAGTCCGTGATATTAAATTTACCAATAGGCCTTTCCGGCAACGTCACAACAGTACATAAAGATGCTATTGTAATGAATAACGGNAAACAAAATGTCTATCTTATTAAAAACAATAAAGCAGTTAAAAAATCCATAAAAATAGGNAGGGCAGTGGGAGACCGCTTCGAGGTAATTGATGGCTTAGTCCCCGGCGACGTTACGATTACTCGCGGAAATGAAAGGCTTAGGCCCGGTGAATCCGTAAGGTCTGTGAACTAAGGCTAAAATTATGGACCGTTTTATAAAAATATCAATACAACGACCAATAGCCGTTATCGCCGCTGTTTTGATGGTTATAATGTTTGGGATCGTTGCTTTGGAGACCATCCCAATTCAATTAACGCCGGACGTCAATCGCCCGGTTATTACGATAACTACACAATGGCCTGGGGCGGCTCCAGCGGAAGTTGAACGCGAGGTCGTTAATCGACAGGAAAAAGAGTTGAAAGGCATAGAAGGTCTGGAGTCGATAGTCAGTCGCTCAGAAACTGGGCGTGCCCGCGTCACGCTGGAGTTCTCTGTTGGTCAAGACATGACTAAAGCTGTCCTACTGGTCTCTAATAGGCTGGATCGTGTGGGCGACTATCCACAGGAAGTGAATGAACCAACCTTAAACACCGCCGGGTCAGAAGACAACGCCATAGCATGGCTTATATTGAGAAAGCTGGGAAAAAACACCACCCAAGTTCATAAGTATTTTGACCTGGCAAATGATTTTATCAAGGACCGTTTAGAACGAGTAAAGGGGATATCCGAAGTACGTGTGTACGGGGGCGCGGAGCGCGAAATGCAAATAATTGTCGATCCGGAGAGCATCGCTCGTTACAAATTAACTGTTCCAGATATTTTAACTACACTTCGCAGAGCAAATGCCTCTATATCCGCCGGGGCAGTTGATGAGGGCAAACGCCGATATGTTGTAAGAACGGAAGGCGACTTTGACAGCATAGCTTCAGTAAAAAACGTAGTCCTTAAGTCTACTCTGGATAAAATCTCAGGACGCATTACCAGAGTGAAAGTCGGAGATATAGCAAATGTTATCTTCGATTATAAAAAACCCGTCTCACGAATTAGAATGATGGGAGAAGCCGCAATAGCGCTACCCGTGTACAGAGAGACTGGAGCGAATGTTATAGAGGTTATGCAAGGTATCAGAAGTGCGGTTAGCGATATCAATAATAACTTCCTGGCTGCCGAAAAACTTGTATTAACTCAGGTTTATGATGAAACGACTTATATCGACTCAGCTATTAGCCTCGTGCAACAAAACATTTATATTGGCGGAACGTTGGCGGCAATAGTCTTACTCCTCTTTCTTCGAAGCGGTTCGGCTACGCTAGTCATTTCGCTCGCTATTCCAGTTTCCATTATAGGATCTTTCGTGGCAATGGCAGCTTTAGGACGATCAATAAATGTTATTTCGCTTGCTGGTCTAGCATTTGCCATTGGCATGGTTGTTGACGCTGCTATTGTGGTTTTAGAAAATATCTTCCGGCTCAGACAACAAGGCCTTCCTATTTCAAAGGCAGCTTTCGAAGGTGCAAATCAAGTCTGGGGAGCCGTGTTGGTATCCGCTTTAACAACAGTAATGGCATTTATACCCATTCTCATAATGCAATTGGAAGTTGGACAATTATTTAGAGATATAGCTGTTGCTATTTCGGTATCAGTTCTACTTTCACTTATTGTTTCTGTAACCGTAATACCCGCGCTCTCAAGTCGGTTATTAAAAGGCAATATACAGGAAATAACAAAGGATAGGCGTATAAATTTTATAGATTACAGCGCAGCTAGGTTTGTAGATCGTGTTCTCCAGTTTACAAGAGCTGTAACAAAAAACAGAGTTGCGGCTGCGGCTGCGGTAATTTCTGTGATTTTAATATCGGGCTTTATTACTAAGCTCCTTCTCCCAAAACTCGATTATCTACCGGACGGCAACCGAAATTTAATTATCGGTTACGTCATGCCTCCCTCCGGTTACAATTTAAAAACCATGACCGATATTGCAACTAAATCGGAAAAAGCGACAGAACCTCTTTGGGATGTAAAAGAGAAAAAAAATGCTACTGAAACCGATCGACCGTTTATTAAGAGGTTCTTTTTTGCGGCTTTTAGAGCTAACGCGATTATTGGCGCCGTCGCGACAGACCCTTCTAGGATCGATGATTTAATCCCAATTTTAGAAAAATCGCTTTATTCAGAGCCAAAAACCTACGCTATAATGAGAAAACGATCTATTTTTGGACGGGGCATAGGCGGGTCCCGCTCTATTGATTTTGACGTTTCGGGAGGGAATTTAGAAGAAATAATCTCCGTTGCACAAAGAGCGGCTGGTAAAATTGGAAAGGCACTTCCTAGGCGAGAGGGAACTCGGATGAGACCGAGGCCTTCCTTAAGCATGGGGGCTCCAGAAATACGGGTAAAACCCAACCCCATTTTTATTGCAGATAATAAGGTCTCCTCAAAAGAGTTAGGTCAAACGCTTGACGCGTTCAACGATGGCCTTCGAGTAGCAGAAATAACCGTTGAGGGTGAACGAATTGACTTAACTATAAAAGGTCCAGCTAATCACATTCGCTCCACACAAAGCATAGAGGATCTTCCGATTGCAACGAGAGAAGGCCGAATTATACCAACTAGCTCGCTTGCAGATATAGAAATCACGAGGGGACCAAGTGAGATTAGACATAAAGAACAACTTAGGACTATTACCTTACAGATTAATCCCCCAACAACCATGGCTTTAGAAACAGCTATGGATAAAATTCAATCTTTTGTTATTAGTGAGCTGAGAAAGGAGGGCGTCCCAAGCAGAATAAAACTCGAGCTTTCGGGAACAGCAGACAAACTAACAGAGACTTGGGACGAAATGGTTTTAGACTTGGCAATTGCTCTGATAATTGTCTATCTGGTGATGGCGGTTTTATTTGAGAGCTTTTTATACCCGCTTATCATAATATTTTCGGTGCCTTTGGCAGCGGCGGGTGGCGTACTCGGATTGGTAATATTAAGTTTATTTCAGCATCAAAATTTGGACATGCTAACGCTTTTGGGCTTTGTAATACTTGTAGGTATCGTGGTTAATAACGCCATTTTACTTGTCCACCAAACTCTTCATCAATTCCGTACAGAAGGCTTGTCCGAAGCAGAAGCAATAATTGAGGCTACTCGAAATAGAGTAAGGCCGATTTTCATGTCAACCCTTACCAGTATCTTAGGAATGATGCCATTGGTTCTCTTTCCCGGAGCTGGGGCAGAATTATACCGGGGCTTGGGCTCTGTTGTTATCGGAGGATTAGCACTCTCTGCTCTTCTCACACTGATAATTATTCCTTCTTTATTATCAATATTTATGGTTGTTATTGAAAAAGGACAAAAACGAACTGAAGATGATTTTATCGAGGTTTAATTTTTTATATCAATCATCACTCGTTTTGATACCAGGAAAATGATTGATCGGAGTTTTCAAATACGAAATGCCATTTTTCTCAACTTGGGGAAGCATTCCGGCTCTCATGTTTATTTGTATAGAAGGAATAATCATCTGCGGCAGACTAAGCACTCTGTCTCGTGCTTCGCGAACTGAGACAAATTCCTCAAGTTGTATTTCACTGTTAATATGAATATTCTTCTTTCTCTGTTCACCAATAGTCGTTTCCCAAGCAATTGGCCGACCTCCAGGCCCGTAGTCATGACCTACGAAAACTTTTGTAGAGTCCGCCAGGCCCAACAATCTTTGCGCAGAGGCGTACAAGTCATTTGCGCTTCCCCCTGGAAAATCACACCTTGCAGTTCCAAAGTCTGGCATAAAAATACTGTCACCAACAAAAAGCATATTTTCTATTAAATAACTATTGCAGGCNGGCGTATGGCCGGGTGTTGGAATAACTTCTATTTTCGTATTCCCAAAAGAAAGGACTTCACCGGGTTTGAGCAGGAAATCAAATTCTGAACCATCAAAAGTGGGATCGGGTGCATCATTATATATCTTTGAAAAAATTTCCTGAACTTCTCTAATTCTACAGCCAATGGCTACCTTTCCACCAAGCCTCGACTTTAGATACTGCGCGCCAGTTACATGATCTGCATGNACATGNGTTTCAAGTATCCATTGCAANTGACATNTACTATTTNGGATAATATTCTCAATTTCACAGCAAAACGTAAAGTCGAGTTCACCCGTNAGTATGTTGAAATCCGCCGCCGGGTCTATAACTACAGCTACTCCGGCAGATTGNTCTANAAGAAGGTATGAAATTGTAGAAGAAGCTTCGTGAANAAACGNATNNAANTCTATNTTATTTGACTNCAAAACTTATCAATCCTGAGCAAGAANTATTNNNAACCAATTTAATTCTGCCTTATTTTTCCATATTTTTNCAATAAANAAAAATAACTTTCTATTTTGNTTTTTATGTTCCNACTTTCTTCCCATAAAAGTCAGTAGTNGCTGGTGCCAGNTCGATGTCTTCATCAGGAAGCGCAAACTCAGGTAAATTATAAGANATCATAGAATCGAAATGTTGCTCAATNTCCTCNAGAAACAAATCACGNGTCAGCGCATCAACTAGCCGCGGGACCGCAAATTTCATAGCATTAATAGATGATCCACTAGGCCCAAAGCTCATCGTTGCACCGAAGGTAAATAAGTGAACGTTTTTCAACCATGGTGCACTTCCAGGTAATTTCTCAAGAAACTGGAACCCATCNCCTAAATAGGGGTAAGACAACAAGTAAGTTTCATCCCTTTTTTTGGCTTGTTTATATTTATCGGACCACAGCGCTATCAGATGAGCATGGGGGCTTAATTCTTCAGTGTGTCTTAGGTCAATTAAGAACCCTGTACCAAAAATAAGAAAGTCCGCTTCGAAGATCCCTTTCCTGGTCGAGATAGAGATCTTTCCATCTTTTAAACGAAGATCGTCCCAACCCGCCCCAGTTTGAATATAGAATTCTTTGAAAGTATTGGCTCTATCCCAGGTTTCTCTAGGGAAAGCTTCTCTTAATGTTAGCAAATAACTCATGAACTTCCATCGCCATTCGTCGTTTAATTCCCTGAAATGTCTCAAAAAACCGGGAAAAGATAACCATTTGAAAGGTTGAACCCTTTGAAGTTCAGAGCGCCGGCAATACAGTGTTACTTCTGAAGCTTGAGCTTCCAAAGCCGCTACCGCGTTATCCATGGCAGATGCGCCGGCGCCTAGCACAGCAACCTTTTTATTCGCAAAGAGGTTGAAATCTATCTTTTCACTGGTGTGAAACCAAAAATCTTTTGGGATTTGTTGAGATATGGGGGGTGCTGACCATCTTCCCGGTGTTTCTATACCAGTAGCTAGAACCAGTTTCCTTGTTATTGCTTCTTTAACGTTTCCGGTTTTAAGACATTCCATTTTAACTTTTAAATTATTTTCCACAGGCTCGAATGAAATCATTTTCAATCTATTTTGCACAGGCAAGCAGAGGACTTTTCTGAACCATTGGAGGTAATTAACCCAAAGCTCGGTTGGGATTTTGTTAAGTTTTTTCCACGCCAATTGACCAAACTGTGCTTCGTACCAAGATTGAAAGGCTAAGCTTGGTATATTTATGTCGGGGCCATTTACTTCTTTTGGTGAGCGTAATGTCGGCATTCTAGCGTAATTCAACCATGGTCCTTCTTTTCCAGCCTCAGCTGCATCAATTACCCGAATGTTTTGGACACGTTCTCTTAATAGCTGAAAGGCTATGGCCAAGCCACCCTGCCCTCCACCAACGACCAATACATCCAAAACACGATTACCCTCATCATCCAACTTAGGGGGGATCCATTCATTAATTGGATAACTAATAATAGAAAGATCATGTGCTACGCGTTTTTCTAACTTCTGCAACCCACTTGTTCCGATCATCTATTTACTCATCCAATGCTCGCATCTTGATTAAAGGGCATCTGCAATTGCATGCCCATTCTGAATAGCTGTCATCAAATTTCTTGGAGAACGGCAATCACCAACCTTCTCTATAAGCGGATCATCTAATTCGTCAGCTAACTGATCATTTGAAATACGAGGTGTTGAATAAACTAACAAATCGACATCAGATATTTTACTCTCTACCGCATTATATGGGTTCCTAAGTGTCACTACTTTATCAACAAAACTTAATACTTGTTGCGCAGGCTGGATCTGAATATTAGCTCCATAAAGACGTCTGAAAACACCAATAGCGCTGCAATGATTAACGCTTGCGGCTACTCTAGGACGTGACGTGACTAAGATAACGCTCTTGAAATTTTGAGCCATTAGATCCGCTACACCGTAGGTTGCTGCAGTACCATCTTCGTCAATCAAAACAGCTGTCTTACCGTTTAAATTTCCTGACTGGATTGTATATTCGCGCGCTGAAAGCACTTGTGCCCCCCTCTCCAGATCACCAGGCACACGATGGTTAGCTCCGGCAGCAAGCAAGACCACATCGCTGCCAAAGTCGACTATATCTCGTGCGCTAACTTTGTAGTTTAGGACATACTCAACTCCGTATTTTTCTCCAGAAAAAATTTGGTGCTCAATAATACGTCGCATTTCCTCGCGTCCTGGTAATTTAGACTCCAACAGCAATCCACCGCCTAATTCAGGAGAAGAACTGAATAGCGTGACACCATGGCCTTTAGCAGCGCAAACCCAAGCTGCTTCTAGACCAGATACCCCGCCTCCAACCACCATCACCCTTTTTGAAAAGTCTGCAGGTTGTGGAAGCCGAAAAGCCTCGTTAGCTTGACCAATGAATGCATTATGATGCTCCGCGAGAGGTTTGCCTAAATGCACTTCACCCCAAGAAAAATTATCATAAACGCAGGGCCTAATACCTTGCTGATTTCCCAAACGAGCTTTTTCAGGCCAAGCGGGGTCTGTTATTAAAGCTCGCGACATACCTACAAGGTCGCCGAACCCTTCCTCAATAATCCTATTGGCTAAATTGGGTTCACCTATCCGGCCTAATGCCATTACAGGTACGTTCCCCGATACTGACCGCATTTTTTTATGGAGCTCAATAAAAGCGCCCTGATCAAAATACATATCCGGGACATGGTTCTCCAAGCTTAAACTAAAGTTCCCTTGACCATATGCGAAATAATCAAAGCAACCCGTTTTTGACAGTCGTTTTGTTATTCTGGCTGCCTCATCAGGACAGACTCCGCCTGGTACACCCTCATCAGCTGGCATCTTGAGGCCAATAATAAAATCTTGCCGGCACTTCTCCCTTATGCCTTCTGCTATTTTTCTTACGAAAAGTGTTCTAGCCTCGAGGTCACCGCCAAACATGTCTTCGCGATTGTTTGAAGCCGGAGATAAAAATTGCATGATCAAGTAACCATGGGCCCCATGCAATTCAACACCATCAAAACCGCAATCTGACAATCTCGTTGCTGTGTTGACATATGATTCCGCAACCCGAAGAACCTCTTCTGTCTTCATAACATGTGGCACAGTGCCGCTATAGGGATCAGGTAGATCTGATACACCAATTGGTGATTTAGTTGGATGCCATAATTGTTGGCGTCCGGGGTGCCACAATTGCCCAACTATAAGACTGTCTTCTTCGTGCACATCATCAGCGATTTGTCTAAAACCAGCCTCATTAGTTTGATTAAATCCGGTGATTGTAGAAGACTGTGCTATCGCCTCTGGGTCTACCGCTATGACTTCAGTGACGAGCATTGCGGCTCCACCACGCGCGCGCTCTAATAAAAAATTACGCCACGACTCTGTTATTCTGTTATTTTGTGCAAAATTTGTGACTGTAGCACATAANCAAATCCTATTTTTTAATTTCTTNTTCCCAACTTTTAATTCCGAAAAAAGAGATGGATATTTTAACACTATTNAACCTCTAGCCTTATTTAGTTACTAATTCACTGATTTAATAAGACACGACCCGCGATATTTTTACAAGGTGCAAGGCAATGGCTTAATTTGCGTCAAGTTGCCTTTATTGCTTGAACAGAAAAATCAGCTGTTTTTTCTGGGCTACATTGGATTGCCGAAAAGCTGAAAACGATCTAGCAGCGATTTTACCCACAAATCGATTCTTTCATTAAAGAGCTCCCAACCCATAATATGCGCCTGCCTTGGCTGNGCCCCTGGGCGGTTCAGCCTGTGAGCACCATGCATGGTCCATCTATCTATCATTTCACGTGTTATTTCAGGATGGAACTGTGTGGCTATAGCACTCTTGTTATAGACAAAAGCCTGGTTTGGAAAAATATCACCCTTAGCAATAAGGGTTGCTGTTGAGGGAGTATCAAAACCTTCTCTATGCCACTGATAAAATATATCAGACTCTGCAAACCACTCCCTTCCCGCTTCAGTAGGATAAATGCGTGTATAACCCGACTCTATATGCCCGTCAGCGTGGGGGCGTACATCGGCGCCTAACACCCTTGCTAAAATTTGACCGCCAAGGCAAAGACCCAGGAAAGGGATCTCCGCTTCCAAAACCTTGGGAACAAAGTCCAGTTCTGCTTTTATACCCGGCATCCAACAGTCGTTAGCACTCATTGGCCCGCCAAAAATTGCGACCGCTGCATAGGCTTCAAGTTCTTCTGGTAATTCGTCTCCTAAACAGGGACATCGCCTATCAAACTTGTATCCCCGTTCCTTAAAGAGATGGCCAATATGACCAGGAACAGATTTTTTTTGATGCACTATTAAAAGAACAGTATCTGGCATGACTCTCTATTTTGACAGAAGAAATTCTCTTCCTATCTTTACTCTTGATGAGCCATCATAGTCAATAATATCGGCAGTTGCATAGGTTTCACTCCAATTATCCGGCAGATAGGATCCGGTTCCTATCATGTCGATGGGAGCTTCCGCTAGAGCCATTATCCGGCATTTTTCAGGAGAGAAGCCACTTGAGCCCACAATTTTCGCCTTTGAAAAACCTGCTGTATTTAGCGTTTCGCGGAGATGCCAAATTGCAGCGGCAGATACACCAGTTCCTATAAGATGCCGCAGTTCGGTATCAGATCTATAACCACGAATTGCTCTGGTCGCATTCCTTTCCAAAACCGCGTAAGATTTCGACATGTCAAGACCTTCAACATATCGTCCCCCGTGGGTATCAAGACGCAATGATAATAGACCATTTTCTAATAATTGTGGAAATTTCTCACAAACTGACATTGCATCCGAAATTTCCTTTCCAAAATAATCTACCAACACCGTCAGATTTGAGTTTGGATGAGTTTCATAAAACATTTCGGCTGCTCGGATAGTTGATCCCGCGTAGCCAACAAGTGCGTGGGGCATTGTTCCGAAACCAGTTTTCTGACCAAAAAAATGGGCNGTATCATCGGTNGCATTTCCAATAAAGCCTATTGCCCCCACTTTATTTTGAGCCTTNTTNGATCCAACGCTAGCGCCATATGCCATTAATTCTGCCATATCAGTACCGGCACAGTGGCGAGCATCCATAGCCAAAAAGGCCGTTTTAGGCAGTTCCACGCACATAACGTAAGAGTTGTAAGCCGCCACGCACGATGAACCGAGCTTTTGAAGAAATTGTGTCTCTAAATCAACAAGATGAAATAACGAGCCCGTTATATAAATTATAGGTTCTCCAGCACCGACCCATGACCCTTCTTTATATTTTAGATCGATTTTAAAGCAAGTTTGACGCTGTTTTGCCATTAGCTGCAACCAGTCAACGGCTAACCTAGGCGCGCTCGTTACCGGACGCCGCATAAATACNGCATATGTCACGGTAACATCACCAAATTTCTCGACTATATCCTTAGTTCTAAGNAAATACTTATCAGCAAATCTTCCAATCGACTCGTTATCCGGAGACTGAGCAACCTGAGCAGTTTTGATTGTCTCATTCTCTTTCGAGCGTTGCTGGTTTTTTCGCATTGTGTTTCCCAATCACAATCCTAATGCATCGGCCGAGTAGTTCTTTAGACTTTAAATATTTGAACAGACTTTCGAATTATGAAACTGCTGCCATGTTGGAAGAACTATTTTCCTTAGATAGATTTTCTTTAAGCATATCAGCGATAAGAAAAGCGAGTTCGAGTGCTTGAGAAGCATTCAACCGTGGATCACAGTGTGTATGGTANCTGTCCCCAAGCGAAACCTCATTTATAGCTTGAGCCCCACCCAAACACTCCGTTACATCCTGACCTGTCATTTCGAAATGCACGCCGCCAGCATAAGTTCCTTCTGCTGAATGGATTTCGAAAAACTGTTTTACTTCCGATAATATATTATCAAAAGGTCTAGTCTTATATCCATTAGAAGATGTGATAGTGTTGCCATGCATTGGATCACACGACCAAACAACGTTTTTACCTTCTTTTGCGACTTCTCTAATTAAAGATGGCAGTTTCGCTGCGACATTATCTGCACCCATCCTGCAAATCAACGTTAACTTGCCAGGTTCGTTCGTTGGATTTAATTTGCTAATAAGTTTAACTAGTTCCTCAGCTTCCAGGGAAGGACCGCATTTTAGGCCAATAGGGTTTTTAATTCCGCTCATATATTCAACATGCGCCCCGTCCAACTGCCGTGTACGATCCCCAATCCAAATCATGTGGGCGGAGGTACTATACCATCCCTTGTCATCTGTAATGGTATCTTGGCGGGTCATGGCCTGCTCATAGCCAAGCAATAATGCCTCATGAGAAGTGTAAAAGTCCGTTTCCCTTAATTGTCTAATTGTATTTGAAGTCAATCCACATGCTTTCATAAATCTCAGAGTCTCATCCAGTCTCTGCGAGAGCTTCTCATAACGATCACCTTGAGGAGAATTGGACACAAATCCCAGTGTCCATCGGTGGATTTCTTCCAAGTTTGCAAATCCCCCTTGAGCGAAAGCTCTTAACAAATTTAGCGTCGACGCCGATTGGTTGTATGCTTTAAGAAGACGAGCGGGGTCTGGTTTTCTTTTTTCTGGCTCAAATTCAATAGAATTTACAATATCCCCCCGATAGCTCGGTAGCTCGATTTCACCCTGCTTCTCTACGGGGCTGGATCGTGGTTTTGCAAACTGGCCAGCTAATCGGCCAACCTTTACTATCGGGAGCCCTCCACCAAAAGTTAAAACAAGCGCCATTTGCAAGAGGACCCTAAATGTGTCCCGAATGTTATTAGCAGAAAATTCTGCAAAGCTTTCTGCACAGTCTCCTCCCTGGAGCAAAAAAGCTTGACCAGATGCAACCCGCCCCAATGCCGATTTCAATTGTTGCGCTTCACCTACAAATACAAGAGGAGGGAATGCAGCAATCTGGGCCTCCACGTGATTTAAATAATCAACATCAGGATACTCCGGCATTTGCAAGGCCTGCTTAGTTCGCCAGGAATCAGGTTTCCATGAGCTAGACATTTTCTACTCTCCACGGGGTCTTAGTAACCAAAAACGTTTAAAAGAACATTGAGAGACTGACTTTTATCAGTCGATTCGCTGGAAGTGAACTATTTCTGGATAAAAAAATCAATGTTTAATGATTTATGAGGTTCAATAAGATACAGTTCGATCTTTAACATAATGTAACTTTTTTAGGTTCGTTGTGACATAATTCTCAACTTTTTAGCGGTAAAACGGTATAACCTGAGAGCCACTATTTTATGGCCTTCAACAGCAATCAAAGCGAATTTAATTGTGTTTGCAACATCCTTCTTCATCACTGCTGGGCAAAAGCCGCAAAAGAGATCTCAGAAAAGGGAGCAAAGTCCGGATCACAGGGGGAATGAAAGTACCCTTGCAAAAATTACACCGGGAAAGCTCGTGATTTTAGTCTTTATTCCGTTTGCAGCAGGTTATTTCCTATCATATTTATTCCGCTCGACGAATGCCATCATAGCACCTCAATTGACAAGTGAAGTCGGCTTAGATGCGGGCGATCTGGGATTTTTAACCGCCACCTACTTTTTAACGTTTTCCTTGTTTCAAATCCCATTAGGGATTTTGCTCGATAGGTATGGTCCAAGAAAAGTGCAGACAATACTTCTTTTATTCGCAGCTTTTGGGGCCGTTTTGTTTTCTATTGGAACCAGCACGACTATTTTAGCTATGGGTCGAGGCTTTATTGGTCTTGGCGTGGCGGGTTGCCTAATGGCAGCAGTAAAAGCTGCCACGATATGGTTTGACGACCGCCACTGGCCTCTCATAAATGGCAGTTTTCTTGCTATTGGTGGACTGGGCGCCGTTACAGCGACAGCCCCGCTTGAGGTTATGCTGGCGTTTGTTAGCTGGCGAGACATATTCCTGTTCCTGGCAGCAGCAACAGTTATGGTTTCTCTGCTAATTTTTATTATAGTGCCCGAACGTAAAACCAATATTTTACTCCCAACCCTCAAACATCAAATAATTGAGCTGGGATCTATTTATACAAACCAAGAGTTTTGGAAATGTGCACCTCTTATTAGTACAAGCTTGGCGGCAAATATGGCCATTCAAGGACTATGGGCCGGCCCATGGTTAAAAGACGTGGCCAAATTAGATAGAGGACCTATTGCAGAATATTTACTGTTGTTAGCTCTGGCCCTAGCTGCAGGCTCCTTGTTGACTGGTGCGCTCGCAAATTGGTTAGAGAAATTTAAAATATCTCTATTAACCTTTTTTACGGTCTCGATGCTGTTTTTCATGGCGAGCCAACTTGTAATAATATTTGAGTTAGCACCGGCCTCAATCCTTCCCTGGCTTGGATTTGGGTTGCTCGCAAATTCAGCTATGGTGGTCTATGCTCACTTGACTAGGTTTTTTCCAAATGAATTGTCAGGTAGGGTTATAACAGCAGTGAATGTTATGACTTTTGGCGGTGTATTCTTAATTCAATACCTTATTGGCGAAATAATAAACTTTTTCCCAACTGAGCAAACTGGTGCTTATAGTTCCGAAGGTTTTTTTTGGGGTTTTGGACTAGCTTTTTTGACCCAATTTTTGTCATTTATTTGGTATATCTTTCCAAGAAATAGGAAAGTGGCATAAATTTTCAACAAATGTCCAACTTGCACGAGTATGATAATTAATTATCATCAACGTCGGTGTAGCAGTTAATCAAAAAAGCTTCTATAGTCCGAGTTAACAGAATTATTTAAATCTTAGGGAGAGGTGTTATGCCATTAAAACCCAATTCACCTGAAGCAAGAGATGTAGCCTATTTAGTTCATCCTTATACAAATCTCCGAGCCAACGAAGAACAAGGACCTATGATTATAGAAAAGGGCGATGGTGTATATGTTTGGGATAATGGTGGAAAAAAATATATAGAAGGCATGGCTGGTCTATGGTCGACTTCATTAGGCTTTCAGCATAAAAGGCTGGTAGCTGCCGCCACAAAACAATTAGAAACCCTCCCATACTATCACCTTTTTGGCCAGAAATCGCACCCCCCTGGGATCGACCTGGCAGAAAAGCTGCTCAGCGTGGCACCCGACACTGTTTCTAAAGTATTTTTCAATAACTCGGGATCAGAAGCTAACGACACGGCAATCAAAATTATTTGGTATTACAATAACGCACGTGGACGTCACCAAAAGAAAAAAATAATTGGACGTATAAATGGATATCACGGCATTACCCTTGCCTCTTCTAGCCTTACTGGCCGCTCCCTAAATCATGCAGGTTTTGATGTCCCATTAGAAAAATTTATTCACACAAATAATCCCCACTACTATCGATTTGGTGAAGATGGAGAGACTGAAGAAGATTTCGCTACGCGTATGGCGAATGACTTAGATCAGCTTATAAATGATGAGGGACCCGAAACAGTGGCGGCATTTTTTGCTGAACCTATCATGGGGGCTGGTGGCGTTATAACACCTCCAAAAACCTATTTCGAAAAGATACAAGCGGTACTGAAAAAACATGACGTATTATTCGTTGCCGACGAAGTTATTTGTGGATTTTGTAGAACAGGTAATTTTTGGGCATCAGAAACTTTTAATATAAAACCTGACATTCTTGTTTGCGCAAAAGCGCTTTCATCAAGCTACTTGCCTATTTCAGGGACAATGATAAGTGACCACATATATCAAGCTATTGCAGACGCAAGCAGTAAACTCGGTGTTTTTGGACATGGATATACTTACTCGGGACATCCCGTCGCCGCAGCTGTAGCGCTAGAGACATTATCAATCTATGAAGAGGAAGACATTCTTGGGCACGT
>NZVJ01000074.1 GCA_002701455.1 Rhodospirillaceae bacterium | reverse complement strand
GCCACGCGTGAATACCATTCCATTTATGGAACTAGAGCCACCGAGCATTTTGCCCCTTGGCACTTCTATTCGTCGGTTGCCAGTTCCTGTATCTGGTTCGCAACTGTAGCACCAATTATATTTTGGGTTGTCGATAAGTTGTCCCACACCGGCAGGAATACGTGACCAAAATAAATTTGAGTTGGCTGTTCCTGCTTCAAGACATAAAACAGTGTATTTTCCATTTTCGGATAGCCGATTAGCCAAAACTGACCCTGATGATCCGGCACCGACAATTATAAAGTCATATCCATTATCAGCCATTACAAAAACCCTGAGCGTAATTCTATATTCAGATTTGTTATAAACAAATTGTACCTAATTAGAGAAGAAAAATGATCTTCCACACTACATTAAAGGTATATCTTAGTGCTATGATTTCTTTAAAAATTTTTAATTGTTATAAAAAGTCTTGTTGAAATAAGGTCTTGAATTTGTAACCTTTCGAACTTCAGTTGACGAAATCCAAAGGGCTCCTTTTTGATTGCTTTTGATTGAACTTTGGGATCCAAAAATTGATATATCTCACTTATTTGGGCAACAAAATATAAAAGCAATTCCAATGAAGGATAAACTTTGAGATCGTAAAATGGTGNGGGCTTACAAACAAAACGGAAAAAGGATCTTGCTATATGAAAATACGTTCGGTTAAAGCTTGGTGGTTGCACGTCCCAATCCCTGAGTCTCAGCAACATAGATCGGACTTTGGTCTTGTTGATGCCTTTGANATGACANTAATAAGGATTGAAACGGAGTGTGGTCTGGTTGGTCACGGAGAAGCTAAATCAACAGTAGCTAGTGCTGGCGACAATCGGGCCCTGGCTATCATGATTGAAAAGGAGTTAGGGCCACAGCTCATCGGGCAGGATTGCCGAACTATTTCAAAGCATTGGGAGAACTTATATAGTGGTGTTCGTGGCCATTATGCCCTTGATAGAGGTCATGTTTTTCCNATATTAGGCCGGCGCGGTATAACAATATCTGCGATAAGTGGAATTGATATTGCATTATGGGATATTCTTGGGCAATCACTTGATACGCCCGTGTGGCAATTGCTAGGTGGGAGAAGGCACGAAAAAATGCCAGCTTATGCATCTGGTGGCTGGGCCTCCGCAGACCAAATTGGAGATCAGCTCCTTTCTTATATAGACAAAGGTGGATTTAAAGCGGTTAAAATGCGGATTGGAGTTGCCGACGGCGAAGTCCGACATTCTGCAAAACGAGTGCAAGCTGCTCGGANAGCTTTAGGCGATGATATTGATATAATGTGCGACGCTCATGGAACNTACACGGTCTCCGAAGCCAAAAGGTTTTGCAGAATGGTCGAGGACTATAATATTGCCTGGTTCGAAGAACCGGTAACGGCCGACGACAAAAAAGGTCTAAGTGAGGTTAGATCTTTTACAGATATTCCGATAGCTACGGGAGAAAATGAGGCCACNCGTTTTTCATTTAGGGATTTAGCGGAATCAAGGGCTGCGGATATATTTCAACCTGATCTTGCAATCTGNGGTGGCATTACCGAAGGATCTAGGATTGCAGCCATAGCAAGTGCGTATCAAATACGTCTGGCCCCGCACCTATGGGGAGGGGCTCTAATGTTTGCTGCGGGCCTTCACCTTTGTGCGGCCTCTCCAGCGGCGTTTATAATAGAATACTCTTTAGGAGCTAACCCAATGCTATTTGAGCTTTCGCCAGAGGCACCAGTGTGTATTGACGGGTATGTCGAAATACCTGATAGANCTGGATTAGGTGTCACTATAAACAACGATTTTGTAGAACATTACGCTGTGAAGTAATAGTTTCAGCCCAGCATTTCTAGGGCTTCTGTAATTTTTGAACAAAGAAGATCAATTTGCATATTGGGATTGGCAGCCACGTGACGCACCCACTTTTCGTCGTTAACCGTTGTCAAAGAAGCACTCCCTAATGGAAGACGAGAGAATATCTCGTCGGCCGAGTATTGCGCCTTTGGGCGCCAAAGAATTACACCGGATACAGGAGGTGAAAAAACTAACACATTAGAGTTTAGCAAGTGGCTATAGAGTTTTGTAGAGAGCGTCATACAGCTATCAAGCCTTTCAGCTAAACCACGTTTACCCCATGTCATTAAGGTGGCTAATAACGGGAGTCCAATAGCACCTCTTGATCCCATGATGCCAATATTTGAACTTGATAAGTACCCGGCGCTAACACTGATACTTTCATGTGCCTCACTAGTATTTTTAAACAACAAAATACTGGAGTCTTTCGGCTGGAAAATCCATTTATGCCCAGAGATAGAAACAGAATCCGCGTTGTCTACCCCGTCCAGTAGATAACCATGTTTTTTTGATATGCGAAGTGGCCCGGCCCAAGCCGCGTCAACGTGTACCCAAGCTGCATTGCCTTTATACTTTAAATTATCAATGGCACCAGTNGCTGTTGTACCTGCTGTCAGNACCAAGCATGATTTACTAAGGTCTTCTGGTAAGAGCTGTATGTTGANACTTCCGTCTTTATTACAGGGCACCTTTTCAAAATCTAATCCCAGAATATTTGCTGACTTTTTCATGGAGATATGGGCTTCCTCAGAAGCTATGATTTTATCAANTCCTTTNAAATCCCGCGCAACCCATAAGGCTGTTAGGTTAGACAGCGTAGAGCCNGGAGTAAGGTGTCCTCCATTCATCCCAAAATATGGGCATAACCAATCTATGGCTTTTGCTTCAAAACCACGAGCCACGGGTGANATAGCNGGGTGTANTAGGTTTTGGTTTAGCGAGGCATTCCAGAGTGACATTATCCACGTTATCCAGGGCGTGGGAGGGTCCATGTGTGCAAATGCAAGTGGGTCGTCCAATTTGGTCGCTTTTCCGATAGCAATTGGTGCAAGGCATTCTATTGTCTTTTTCTCNCCGAACCCGTTTTCTGGAAAATCTTCGGGAATAGTTTCGGGAGTTGAGAATTTNAATTCCTCCNTATATGGCTNTAANCCTTNAAGTAATTCAGAATATTCTGGCTTAAACGAATTATCTATCATCATCTTCCTTGTTACTTTCGTTCCTTAAAAGATAAATTCCACTCACTATCAAAATTATAGCTCCTAAAACAACATATTTACTTGGTAAATCATTCCATATTAGTAGTCCTATTAAAATAGCCCATAACAAACTTGAGTATTTAAAAGGAGAAATTATCGCGACTTCGCCCAATCGAAATGCTTCAATCATGAGATACTGAGCGAGCCCTACCAATAAGCTAGAAGCTATAAAAATCCAAACATGATCTAGCTTAACTGCATGCCATCCAAGAGGATAAGTTATAAAACCGGCAATAGTGATCATTAGCATACTGCTAAAAAGAATAGAAATTGAATTTTCAGACACGCTGATAGCTCTTGTTACAACATCTCTTGCTGCTCCGAAAGCGGCCGCTCCCAAAGGAGCTAGTGCAGCTATTCTAAATGCGTCGCTAGTAGGTTGTACGATGATTATCACACCGCAAAATCCTATAATGATAGCTGTCCATCTTTGCCAGCTAACTGTCTCCTTTAAAATTACTATGCCAAGAATGGTAGTAAGAATTGGAGCAACAAATGCTATCGAAATAGCGTCTGCTATTGGCAGAAAACTGAGCCCAGTGATAAAAAGGAATGTAGATCCAGTCATTGTTCCTGCTCTGAGAAGATGCCCCTTCCAAGAACGAATTTTAAGAGCTTTAAGGTTGTCCATTAAAAATAAACAAGTTATCAGAAGTATTAGAATTGATAGTCCACGAACCGCCATTACTTGGCCAACGGGATATGATTGAGTGAGGTATTTTGCCATGGCGTCATTAACAGTAAGAGAGAGTGCCCCGCCAAGCATGCAACATATCCCCTTAAGAGAGGACGAACCGTTCTTAAAATTTTTGAGATTCAAAATCATCTTCCCAACTACCACGCTCCCACACGATCAGAAAGTAAAAAAAATCCTCAATTTTATAGGGGCGTTTGGAGAACAATTAATTAAAAAAGACTACTGCAGACAATTATGATCAACCTCAATAATGTAACCTACAGAGTTGCCGGCCGGTTATTATTAGAAAACGTCTCGCTTTCAATCCCCGCTGGCCACCGTGTTGGTTTAGTTGGGAAAAATGGGTCGGGTAAGTCAACACTTCTAAAGTTAATTTCAAAAGATATTCAACCGGACGCTGGCGATATTTCGCTTACGGGAATTCGGGGTCTGAGAAACAGTATAGGAATTGTTGCTCAGGAAGTTCCTAACGGCGATATAACTCCGTTAGAATTTACATTGGCGGCTGATTTAGAACGCAACGAGCTTTTAAAGCAAGCAGAAACGGAGACGTTGCCGGAACGCATTTCCGATATTCAAGTTCGTCTTGCTGACATAGGTGCTTATTCAGCACCCGCAAAGGCATCCAGTATTCTGCACGGATTAGGATTTAATCACACGGAACAGAAACAACCTCTCTCAAGCTTTTCCGGTGGGTGGAGAATGCGAGTTGCAATTGCTGCCGTATTATTTTCCGAACCTGAGATATTGTTGCTGGATGAGCCCACTAATCATTTAGATCTAGAAGCAACAATTTGGTTGGAATCTTACTTAAAATCCTATTCGAAAACACTTATCGTTGTAAGTCATGACAAAGGATTACTGAACCGATCGGTAAATAGTATATTGCATCTTGAGGCACAACAGCTGGCCTTCTACAAAGGTGCTTACAACAATTTTGAAAAACGCCGAAATGAGAGGCTAGCGGGACTGGCCTCGCAAGCAAAAAAACAAGCGCTGAATAGAAAAAAAATTGAGGCATTTGTGGAGAGATTCCGAGCTAAAGCGAGTAAAGCAAAACAAGCTCAGAGTAGATTAAAAGCTCTAGAACGAATGGCCCAACAGAAGATTCCGCAACCAGAACCAGAAACGATATTTTCTTTTGTGAATTCTGAAGAACTATCCCCCCCATTGATTGTTTTTGAAAATGTCACGCTTGGGTACGATCTTAATGCTCCGGTTCTAAACAATATTAACTTGCGAATAGATAATGGCGATAAGATAGGTCTGTTAGGACGAAATGGGAATGGAAAATCTACGTTAGCTAAAGGTATTGCCGGAAGGCTGGAGAAGTTTTTTGGTGAGGTTAATTTCACTTCCAAGTTGAGAATAGGCTATTTTGCACAGCACCAATTGGATGAACTGGAACCAGAGTTAAACGCGATTGAACATTTATTGAAACTAGATACTGAAGCCACTCCTTTGAAGATAAGAAGCCGATTAGGTGGGGTAGGATTACTGCAGGAAAAGCAAACAACAAAGATAAAATATTTATCGGGCGGTGAAAAGGCACGGCTCACTCTTGCGATCATAATATACACGGACCCGCATGTGCTTATTTTAGATGAGCCTACCAACCATTTAGATATAAATGCTCGTGATGCGCTGGTGTCAGCCTTGAATGATTTCGATGGCGCAGTGATACTTATCAGCCATGATCAGGAATTACTTAATGGATGTGTGGATGACTTCTTTCTTATCGATGATGGCAAGGTAGCTCGCTTTGATGGTGACTTGGATGATTATAGGAGATGGTTACTAAATATAACAGGGGAAACGCAAAGACGGGAAAATAATAAAAATAATCACACCGGAAATAGGAGTTTGGAAAAGGTCAATAGAAAGGAAAAAAGGCAGGCCGCCGCTGAAGTCAGGAATGCCACGTCAAAGTTGAGAAAAAGAGCTGCCGAAGTCGAAGCTGAACTAGCAAAACTTGTTGAGAAACGGATAATGATCATTAATAAGTTAGGGGATCAAAAAACCTACTCGCTCAGTCATGAAGATCTTGATAGCTTATTTATAGAGAAAGGAACTTTGGATAAGAAAATACAGCAGTATGAGGAGAATTGGCTGGAATTAGAGGAAGAAATAGAGCAGTCGTTTTCAGAACTAAGAATTAAATAGATTTTCACTCATATTGTTATCCTTTGTTTGTTGCTAGCATACTTTTTTTACAGGTAAAAACTGACAGCCAGAACCTTCGGTGCTTTAATACGCACTCACAATAAATTAAGGACCAATCGCATGAAATTAATCTCTCCTAATGAATTAAATGACTTAATTAATTCCTCTGAAGAAATAGCTGTCATCGATGTTAGAGAAGAGGGAGAATTCGGAAAAGAGCATATCTTGCTATGTGCAAATATATCCTTGTCGCAATTAGAAATAAAATTGCCCGTTACAGTGCCCAGGAAAACGTCTCAAATTGTTATATGCGATGGTAATAACGAGCTCTCATCTCGTGCGTTTGATGTAATAACTTCTTACGATTATACTAATGTCTCAGTTTTAAAGGGAGGCGTAAAAGCTTGGGAAAGCACGGGTTTTGAAGTATTCAGCGGTATAAATGTTCCAAGTAAAGCATTTGGCGAGTTTGTTGAGCATACTTATAAAACACCATCGATTTCGGCTAAAGAATTGAAAGATATGATGGATAATAAACAAGACTTAATTGTTTTAGATTCAAGGCCGATGGATGAATACAGAGTGATGAATATCCCAACGGGCATAGATATGCCCGGAGCTGAACTTGTTTATAGAATAGAAGACGCACCTATTACGAAAAACACCACTGTGGTTGTCAACTGTGCGGGAAGAACCCGAAGTATAATCGGTGCGCAGTCACTTATAAATGCTGGGGTAGATAATAAAGTGGTCGCGCTGCGTAATGGCACCATGGGCTGGCATTTAGCTGGCTACAAATTGGAGCATGGGTTAGACCGAACGGTGTCTGAAGTGACGGAAGAGGGTCATAAGATAGCGCTTGCAAGGGCAAATTCAGCAGCAGAAAAATTTGGCGTAAAATTTATTAATTCTGAAACCCTCGATCGATGGAGAAATCAGCAAGGAGAACGCACGCTGGCAATACTGGATGTTCGAACCAAAGAAGAATTTGAGAGGGCACACATTGCCGATTCAAGGCACGCGCCAGGCGGTCAGCTTGTTCAAGCAACTGATGCGTATGTTGCCACCCAAAACGCCAGGGTGGTTTTGGTTGATGACCGATTGGTAAGAGCATTAATGACTGCCACATGGCTTGTTCAACTAGATTGGTGCGAGGTTTATGTTCTGGAAAGTGGATTGGAGTGCCAAGCGATCCATACTGGTCATCAGACTAACCCATGCTTTGGTCTGCAAATGCAGAACATAACAACAGTGTCACCAAAAGAAGCTTATGAATTACAATCCAAGGGAGCTCTATTAATAGATGTCAGTCGGAGCCTTACCTACAGGGAAAAGCATGCTAAAGGATCGGCCTTTGCCATTAGAGCTGGTCTGAAAGATGATCTCTCAAGGTTTTCCAAAAAACGGCAAATTATTTTTATTTCAGACAACGAAAATTTAGCGGCCCTTGCGGCACTCGACTTTGCGGGTACTGAAATAGGAGTGGCTGTCGTCGAGGGGGGGACGAGTGCCTGGGAAAAAGATGGACTTCCTTTAGAAGCGGGAATGACAAACGTTATTTCTCAGCCAATCGATGTCTATTTGAGAGCATACGATCGAGAAGACCCCCAAGAGATTGAAGCCGCTATGAATGAGTATTTAGAATGGGAATTGGGGCTTGTCTCACAGATAGCTCAACCAGGTGGTGTTTCGTTCAGGGAATATCCAATTCAATCGGACAGCTAGGTAATAGTATTAAAAAGGTTTTATCGCTGCAGATTTGATTAATGCAAAAACCTTAGATCCAGTATTAAGCTCTAATTTTGCGGCACTTTGCTCCGTTATACGCGCCCAAATGGAAATATTTCCTATAGAAAGAAGAATATCACAGTGGGTACTTTTTGAGACTTCGATTTTAGCCACCGATGCTTCTAAAATATTAGCAATACTTGTCGCAACGGGTTTTTCTAATGCAACTGCTACATCCTGTGCCCTTAATTCAATGCGAACGTTATCTAAGGGCGTTAAATTACTTTGGTTTACTAGAAAATACCCTCCCGAAAAAATTAGTTTACTTAGACCGTCGTTATCCTGTTTCTTACCAACTTGGCAGTTAATAAGGGAAGTTTTATCGTCTTTTCCTAATAAAAGCGCAAGGGAGGGGGAGTTTATTACGTCAAAAATTTCTCCGTGATCTAAAATTTTTCCGTTTTCAAGCAGGACGAGATGATCTGCTAGGCGGACTACTTCTTCCATTTGATGAGATACATAAAATATAGGAATCTTTAAATTTTTTTTCAGTGTGGCAATGTAAGGAAGTATTTCCTGTTTTCTTGCAAAATCCAAAGCCGCTAGTGGTTCATCCATGAACAGAAACCTTGGACAAGACAAGATAGCTCTCCCAATAGCAGTGCGTTGACGTTCGCCGCCAGATAATGTCGATGGTTTTCTTTTTAAGAGCTTCTCAAGACCCAGCAGTTCTATAATCTCTTCTTTACTACTTTTGTTTTCGGCTGATCGTCTATTGCCAAAATCTAAGTTTTCTTCTACTGACATGTGAGGAAAGAGGCGCCCATCTTGAAATACATAGCCAATTCCTCGCTTTTCAATCGGTATATTAATATTATTTTCAGAGTCAAAAAACGTATCTTTACCAAACCTAATAATGCCGGACGTAGGTTTAATAATTCCTGACAACACATTGATAAACGTGGTTTTTCCTGATCCGGATGGGCCAAACAATACTGTAGCGCCATCGCTAGGCATATCCAGCTTAATGTCCATTAAGAATTCGTCGCGCTTAACAACAAACTGAGCACTAATCATTGTTCTGTCTCAGACTTTGTGCCTAAGCGGTTTTTAACCTTTTTAGCTAATAAATCAGAAGCGATCAGGGCTGCAAAGGCGATAATAACCGAAATAATAAGTAGTCGTATGGCTGGCGTTTGATCACCAGGGATCTGAGTAAAGTTATACAGTGCAAGGGGTATGGTCTGTGTTTCTCCTGGGATGTTTGATACAAAAGTTATCGTAGCACCAAATTCGCCAAGGCTTCTTGCGAAAGCTAGAATTGTCCCCGTAAGTATCCCAGGCAAAGATAGCGGCATAGTGATGGCTAAAAAAACTATAATTCGGCTTGCCCCTAAGGTCCTAGCCGCGACTTCTAAACCGCGATCCATCGTGTCCAATGACAGCCTAACAGCGCGAACCATTAGTGGAAATGCCATAACAGCCGAGGCAATCGCTGCCCCTTTCCAAGTAAAAGCAACCGTAATATCAAAGGTATCATAGAGCCATGATCCTAGCACCCCGCGTCGTCCAAGCAGCAAAAGCAGCATATACCCTACGACAACTGGTGGCATCACAAGCGGTAAGTGAACCAAACCATCTAGTAACCATTTACCAGGAAAATTTAATCTTGAAAGAGTGAAGGCGGTAATCACGCCGAGCGGTAGGCAAATAGCAACGCTAAAAAATGCAACCTTCAATGTCAAATAGAAGGCATCAATTTCAATGGTTGTTAAATTGAACACTGATTAATCCGTTTTAAACCCATATTTTCGGAATATATATCGGGATTTCTCCAAAAAGAAAAATTTATAAAGTTGAAGAGCCTCTTGTGGTTGTTCCTTGTTGTTCAAAAGTGCTAATGGATAGGCTATTTTGGTATGAGAATTTTCAGGTATTTCTAACACAGTTTTTACGTATGGCGAGGCGAGGGAGTCAGTATGATACACGATACCCAGGGGCACTTCGTCGCGTTCTACAAGTGCTAAGGCGGCTCGGACGTTTGTAGATTGTGCTAATTTGCTCTTTATTGTCGGCCAAATTTTTAAATTTTCTAAAGCCTGTTTAGCGTAGATACCGGCTGGCACAGCCGATACCTCTGCAACAGCAAGTCGCCCCCCATTCAAATAAAGACTGATATTGCTCAGGTCGTTCTCGGCTACTTTTAATAATGAGTTCTTCGGCGCAACCAAAACCAATCTATTAAAGAATACATTCTTTGATTTTCGTACAAGATTATTCTCTGTAATTTGATCCATCCATGCTTGGTTCGCTGCTAAAAATAAGCTGGCGGGAGCTCCGTCTAAAATTTGTCTAGCAAGAGCTGAAGTTGCTCCATAAACGGGAAGAAAACGAATTTCTGATTTTGTATTGTAGGATTTTAATACAGCCTCCACTACATTTTGGGTGCTGGCTGCTGCGTATAGGTAAGTAACGGTTTTTGCAAAAGTCGAGAAACTAAGCAACGAAATTAAAAAACCAAAAAACATTATCAGGAAAAGGGAAGTAAATTTTTTCAATTTAAAGTTTGCCATACGCTGAAACTATAGAAGGTTTGGTTGTAATGTTATCTTGTTATATCAAAGTTTACTCGTTCGCTGAGAAATTTATCTACTTAGAAAGCCTTTCGGAAAACCATTTAAGGTCTGAAGTTATACTTTGTGTTGCTTTCTTTTCCATCTCTAGATACTTGTTTAAAATTTCTATTCCATCATCGCTCAAGAATGCCCCACCGCCGCCTTTTCCGCCAGCGGTTTTAATCACAATTGGCTCTAGAAAGTCATTGTTTATATTATCTATTAGTCCCCATGCCTTGCGGTAAGACATTCCCATTTCGCGGGCCGCAGCAGAAATTGAGCCAGTTTTATCGATTATATCAAGAAGTTTAGCCTTGCCAGGGCCAAGCGCTACTGTGTCACCAATTAATAAACGTATTCTAGGAGGTTCGGGCATTAATATCTTGCCAATTATAGATCACTGATTTCTGTTAATCTGTCGAGGCCCGCACCTAAGTCACAAATAAGATCGTCTATATCTTCAAGTCCGGCATGTACTCGAAGCAGTTGGCCGTTTTCGTCCCATTTTGTGGCGGTGCGGTTCTCAGCCGGATTTGCAGGGACGATTAAACTCTCAAAACCACCCCAACTAGCTCCCATTCCATATAAATTAAGTCCGTCCAGCATCCCTGCTAGCGCCGCGCGAGAATAACCTTCTTTTAGTATGAATGAAAATAAGCCACTTGCACCGGAAAAGTCCCGTTTCCAAATTTCGTAGCCAGGGTCTGTTTGCAGGCCTGGGTGAAGCACCCTTTTTACTTCTGGCCTACTTTGAAGCCAGTTTGCGAGGGCGAGACCATTTTTTTGATTTTCCTCCATGCGAACTGCCATTGTCCGAAGGCCTCTTTGCGCCAAATATAGATCGTCGGGGCCGGAAGCATTGCCATAATTTCTTGAAGTGCTTCGCGTTTTTTGCTCCCAGTGAGGGCTCTTAGATACTATAACTCCCATCATAACGTCGGAATGACC
>NZVJ01000073.1 GCA_002701455.1 Rhodospirillaceae bacterium | reverse complement strand
ATATGATGACGACTTAATTCAATCACAATACAACNAAGAGTTAGAAAANCTCTTGAAACAACACACAGGAGCCGACAAGGNNGTAATTTTTGATCATACTAGACGGTCAAATAGTGAGGTCGGCGCTAACAACCCCGATGGCAGACGGGGCCCTGCTGTTAGAGTGCACGCGGATTATACGGTTAAATCCGGACCACAAAGAGCGAAGGATACTNTGGGCGAAAAGGAATTCGACGGCATCATTACTAATGGCGGTAGAGTAGTTCAAGTAAACGTCTGGCGNCCTATTANAGGACCAGTNGANAGNTCNCCNCTTGCTTTNGCAAATGCCGCAAGNNTTCCCGAGGATGACCTGATNGCAACAGATCAACGNTTCCCCGATAGAGTTGGTGAAATATACCAGTTGGCTTTTGGNAAGGAGCATGAGTGGTATTATGCTCCAGGTATGATGCCCCATGAAGTAATATTAATAAAAGGTTGGGATAGTTTAAAAGATGGCCGAGCCCAATTCACACCTCACGGAGCTTTTGAACATCCATCTGAGACCCCGAGGTCAAAGCCAAGAGAAAGTATTGAAACGCGAACTTACCTTGTCTTCAATTGACAGACTTGTTTAGATAAATTTAGAAGGGTTATTCTTGTGGATACCTCCACGGAGAGTCAGGTTGTTCTGCTTCCTCGTCAATTGTCCAATGGGGAAGGGCAAACTCNTCACAAACGTCTTTAAANACCATTTTTACTCGCGTTCCTATCCCAACCATTTTTATCATTTCCGGCGGAGCAAATTCTCCATTAGCAGTCATCAGGTTGCCAGCGACACGCAGGGATTCATGCTCTGATGGTTCNCCCTTTTGTGTGTCAAGGTCAGCTAAAATTATCATATAAGGGACTTTATCCCGAAAAGCTGGTTGTATTGGGTGATGCACTTCTACGTAAGAGTGGACGGTTCCCCTTCCTTCTACNGNTACCCAGTCACATTCTCTGTCGGTTGTCCAGGGACACGNTGTAGTTGGCGGATATCTCAGGAGGCCGCTCTTTTTACCTTTCTGAAGTCTGAAGTCTCTCTTTGAGCAGTATCGGAAAAAATCTAGGTTCTCCTGATCTAGATCTTCGATTGTTAGCATCATGCCCATGTAGTCGCCTTGAACTGGCATTAGTATATCTCCCTTACTTATCTGTGGTCCTTGGCCATTACCATGGCTGATCCAGTTCCCGGCATTGCCCANCCTAAGTTTGCNGTGACCTCCACATCTTTAACCTGCCTGCATCCACCTTCACTATAGTCATAAGAATGTTGTCTCTTGCCGTCTGGGCCGATTGGGCACGTATCATCAACATCCCCACGAAGCTGACGTGTGTTTTCAATAACCATATTCATTCCGTGCGTGTAACCCTCACACAAATGCCCTCCGGAGGTATTATTAGGTCTTTTCCCTCCGAGTTCTATGGTACCGTCAGAGACGTACGAACCGCCTTCGCCTTTTTTGCAAAACCCATAATCTTCAAGTTGCAGCATCGTTGTGAAGGTAAACGCGTCGTAGGAACCGGTCACGTCAACATCCTCCGGTCCCAGACCCGCATTAGGCCAAAGTATTTCTTTTGCGTAATGTCCCGCAACTGTTGAGATTGGTCCGTATTGGTAATGCATATCAATTCGGGGTTTGCAGCATCGTCCAACAACAGACTGAATGACAGCAGGCGGGTGGATACAGTCACGCGCTCTTTCGGTTCTCGTTACAATAATGCAAGTAGCGTTGTCTGTTTCGACGCAGCAATCGAGTAGATGAAGCGGTTTACAAATTATTCGCGAGTTGATCACATCGTCGACAGAATATCGTTTTTTGTAATAAGCCTTTGGATTATTGGATGCATGCTTTGAATGGGCTACTTTCACGCTGGCCACTTGTTCTGGGGTTGTGCCGTAATCATACATGTGGCGGAGAAAGGTTGGTGCGAACATCTGACCAGCACTTTGCCACCCATAGGCTCTATGGTGAATTTGATCCCCTGTTATTGGCGCTGCTGACCGCGCTCCTGTTCCTCCTATTCTTACCGCAGAATAACCATTCATTGCCCTGTAAATAGCAACGGTTTTGCACATGCCGGCTTCTATAACACCCATCGCGATGCCGATGAGTGCTTCCGTTGAAGAGCCGCCGCCATGGACGTCCATATAAAAGTTAAGTCTGATTCCTAAATCTCCGGCGACCCAAGGTGCAAAAGTTGAATCATTTCCCGAATAACTCAGCATTCCGTCGATATCGTCTGGCCCCAAGCCCGCATCGGCCATAGCATTAGATATGGCCCAAGTAGCGAGCGATCGCGTTGATTCCTGCGATCCACGCCGGTAACTTGTCTCTCCAACCCCGCAAATTGCATATTTACCGCGAAGATATTTCTCAGAGCTTACGTCATGGTCGGAAATACTGCTTAATGTCATCTGAAAAAGTCTCCCGTTATTTTGGATTGTTAATGTAGACCTTATTTAGTCTCTTTAGGAGACGGCGTTCAAATATATGAGTTTTATCATAGGTGTGAAATGGGACCTAATTAGAGTTTACCAATCGGCGATAGGAGGCAATATGGATTTTAGCTTAACAAAAACTATTTTGGAGATGGATATATGAGGGTGCTTGTTACTGGAGCCAGTCCCGGAATAGGAGGTTCTACCTGTCGAAAATTGGCGGATTTGGCCTCACAAAAAGGTCAAAAATTAAAAATAGCTGCTTGCGAAGTTTCTTTAACAGAAGATGTAAAAGGTCTTGCTGCTGACGTTGAACGTTTGGGAGCCGAAGTTTTGATTTTAACGGGGGATCTTTCTGAACCGCTGTGTGCAGCAGGATTGATACAAGAGGCTATTGAGGCCTTCGGCGGATTGGACGCAGTTGTTAGTAATGCTGGGGTCACTAGCCCTGCTCCTCTTAAAGATCTTTCCATTGCTAGATGGGATAAATTGATGAATGTAAACACCCGGGCTACTTTATTATTAGCTCAGGCGGCATACCCTGCACTTAAAGATTCTAGAGGTGCACTAGTGGCCGTTGCTTCCATGTCGGGCATGGGTGCGCATCCAGGTATGGGAGCATATAGCCCCAGCAAAGCGGCTTTGATATCCCTTTGTCAGGTTTTGGCGCAAGAGTGGGCCTGCGATGGTATAAATGTAAATACGGTTTCACCTGGTATGATTCGTACCCCACTCACCCAGCAAGTTTATGAGAATAATCAAATCGCAAAAGAAAGAGCAGCGCTGGTTCCTTGGGGAAGAGTTGGGCATCCGGAAGATATTTCCAACGTAATCAGTTTTCTCTTATCACCAGAAGCTGACTACATAACCGGACAGAATATCCTGATTGACGGAGGCTTCGTTGACTCTTTATACAGTCATATCCCAGGACTACCGGATAGTAGTCAAATCGATAACAATTAGCAGGCAAGTCTATTCGTGCGCGCACGCGTTAGTCTGAGTGATCCAAAGTCCCGCATTATATGCGTGTGCTTTGTAATGGCCGCCATCGCTTGGGGTTCAGTATTTTACGGTCATAGTGTTTATTTAGCGGCTCTGACAGACACAGGGACGTGGTCGGTAGGTCAAATTTCAACTGGAATTATGATTTTCTGGATTTCAAGCCTGCCCGGCACGTTGTTTGTTGGATATTTGATCGATAGCAGGGGGGCAAGTTGGGTTGTCTTTACTGGTGCGTGTTGTGTTAGCTTTTCGTTAGTAGGAATAAGCTTGGCGAAGGATCTTTGGTTCATATTTTTTTGTTANGGAGTAATGGGCTTTGCATACCCAGCAGTTGGTGCTGCTTCTATTAGCGCAACGCTTTCGCCATGGTTCTCAAAAGATTTTGGATGGGCATTGGGACTGTCGCTTACTGGTGCGAGTGTTGGTGGAGCTATAATCCCGGCTCTTATGATGTACGCAATAGGCGAGATGAGTTTTCTTCTGACCATGTTGGTGACGGGAGGTATCGTTTTTTGCGTCTTGAGCTTGCTTGCCTTCATATTAACTTTTACCAAACCCGAATTAACCCCGTTGGGTCCTGAAACTAATTTTAAGAATGTATTTGCGGCAGACTTGTTAACTAAAAGGGTCTTTTGGCGAATTTCAATAGCTGCAGGTATGGCGCTAGCAGGTCAGGTTGGCTTTCTCGCTCATCAAATACCAATCGCACTGCAACAGACTAATGAATTCGGCTCGGTAATTTCTGTTACGATAGTCGCTGTATCAGCAGCCATAGGTCGTTTAATAACGGCATACGCCAGCCGTTTTCTTGGTGTGACGCAAATAGCAGCGTTTTGCTATGCACTTCAGGGGGTAGGCATTCTTATTGTAAGTTTTGCTGATACGACATTCTCACTTTGGATTGGTTGTGCAGTGGCGGGTTTAGTGGTTGGCGCAATTGTCATGCTTTCTCCGATGCTTGTAAGAGAAGCCTTCGGTTCAGCGAACTACGGGAAGAACTACGCGGCGGTCAATCTTATCTTATATATTTTCGCGGGAATAAGTCCGTGGTTTTTGGGGCAAATGTTTGATTATTATCATTCATATGGAACCGGGCTGGTCGTACTATTTTTCGTCCAATCGCTCTCCGCGATTTTGATACTGGGGAAAATTGTTCCCGAAAAGATCAGCCTTTAAGAGCCTGTTCCATCTCTTCCTTGAGCGCATCAAGCTCGTCTTTCGCATCCAAAGCTGGTTCAACAGGATTTGGTTTTTTGCCAGCGGACTCTTTTCGTTTTTCGTTCGTCAAGCGAATAGTCTCAGCTTTAGTCTCTGCAGTTACTTTGATTGTCTGTCTTTTATCCACTGGCAGCGAGTCAAAGATAGTTTCAGCCTGATCGTAGTCAGCTTGTGTGCCACTCTCCGCGGCTTTATTAAGCCTGCGCGCCACGCCCTCTGTTCCTTTTAATTTGGTACTATCAGCTAGGATGCGTAGGCCCTGTCTAGTATCTGTGTCTACTTCTTTGACTTCATCCATGGTATTACTCCGGATTCCACCGTATCGAAAACTGAATACCGTAGAAAATTAACTTTTATCTTGAAAGTTTACAACAATTTTGTGGTAAAACGCACACTTTCTTGGAATATTATGTCGAATGCACACACTTTTATGGAATTTTAATACAAATTCTTTCTGTTAATTTGTAATTTAGGAAAAAGTAATGATTTTAATAGGACGAAATGTATCTCCATTTGTCAGACGAGTCGCCTCGGTAATGAGGCTATTGAAAATCGACTTTGAGCAGCGTTTTTTAGCGACTGCCGATTCTATTCAGGATATTGCCAAGTTTAACCCCCTCGGTCGGGTTCCGTCGTTAGTATTAGATGATAGTGAGATCCTAATCGATAGCTCTGCAATAATTGATTACTTATTGGAGTTGAAAGACCAAAATGGAGATTTACTGCCCAAAACGGGCTCAGAGCGACGAAGCATTTTACGCACAGTGGCTATCGCACATGGTGTTATGGAAAAGGGCGTTGCGTCATCCTATGAACAGACCCGTCGTTCTCCCGAAAAAGTGAGTGACGAGTGGTTAAGTTACTTACAAAAACAGATTATTTGGGGGCTGGAGGATCTAGAACGTAAAGCAGAACATACAAGCGAATGGTTGCATGGGGATAGACTTACTCTTGCTGATGTTACATCGATTTGCGCATTTGATTATATAAACATGCGACATCCGGTCCTCTTCGACGCTAACTCCTTTTTAGCGTTGAAAAAATTAACTGATCAAGGGAATAAATTACCGGCATTTTTCGAAACAAAACCTGCAACTTAACGGAAAAAACCAACCGAAAGTATCCTGTGTCTATATCCTGTTTAATGCACTAATGACTGCCTTAATGGGGGCGAGTGTAATTGAAGTATCAATCCCAACCCCAAATACGCTTGCACCATTTTCGTCGGGCACTTTAAGTTCGATGTAGGCTGCGGCTTCAGATGCTGAACCTGCCGTTCGCGTATGTTCCGTATAATCTTTAAGCCTGAACTTAAGATCAAACGTATCTCGTATACCCTGAATGAAAGCTGCTATAGGCCCGTTGCCGGTTCCCTTTATTTCATATTCTGCACCTTTGAAAGCAACTTTCGCAGTCATGCGTTCAAGATCATTGGAACGCGAAGCCGCTTCCGAAGAAAATGAAATCAGCTTAAAAGGACCCGTTTGTTCTATGAATGTAGATTGGAATGCCTTCCAAATTTCTTCCGGCGTGATCTCCTGGCTCGTTTCATCGGTTATCTTCTGTATAACTTGGCTGAACTGAGCTTGCGCTGGCTTAGGTAATCGAATGGAGTAATCATTTTCTAAAATATAAGACACCCCTCCCTTACCAGATTGGCTATTTACGCGGATAATCGCTTCATAGTCTCTTCCGATATCCTTTGGATCTATTGGAAGGTACGGAACCTCAAATAATGGACTGTTGGCAGTTTCCATCGCTTTCATACCCTTATTGATGGCATCTTGATGGGAGCCCGAGAATGCCGTGTGAACAAGTTCGCCTGCATAGGGGTGTCGTGCATGGATCGGAAGTTGGTTGCAGTGTACTGCTGTATCCATAAGTGAATTGATATTTGAAAAATCGAGATCTGGATCAACACCCTGGGTAAATAAGTTTAGTCCCAATGTAACAATATCAACGTTGCCAGTTCTTTCGCCGTTTCCGAATAATGTTCCCTCAACTCGATCTGCACCAGCCATTTGGGCAAGTTCAGCCGCTGCTACACCTGTGCCACGGTCGTTATGTGGATGAACCGATAGAATTACGTTTTCACGGTTCTGAAAGTTTGTGTGCATCCATTCGATTTGATCTGCAAATATGTTTGGCGTCGCCATTTCGACTGTTGAAGGCAAATTAATTATTGTGGGGTTTTCTTTATTTGGCTGCCAGACATCCATCACGGCCTCACATACTTCTAAAGCGTAATCAAGCTCAGTACCTGTGAAGCTTTCCGGGCTGTATTCTAGTCGCACATTGCTGCCGGAGTTTTCCAGCATTGGGACACGGTCTCTAACCATTTTTGCACCGTCAACGGCTATCTCTTTGACGCCATCTCGATCGCTTTCAAATACAACACGCCTTTGAAGAGTGCTGGTCGAGTTATATAGATGCACAATACAATTTTCCGACCCCAATAGACTTTCGCAGGTGCGTTGTATTAATTCTTCCCTGGCTTGTGTCAGTACTTGAATGGTAACGTCGTTGGGAATGAGGTTTTGCTCAATAATTTCTCGTACAAAATTAAAATCAGTGTCAGATGCAGCAGGGAACCCCACTTCAATTTCTTTAAAGCCCATCTCCACCAGTGTTTTAAACATTCGGTGTTTTCGCGGTCCATCCATGGGGTCCACAAGTGCTTGGTTGCCGTCACGCAGATCCACACTGCACCAAATAGGAGCAGAAGTAATTGTTTTGCTGGGCCATTGGCGGTTAGCAATTGGGATCGTGGGGTAGGCTTGGTACTTGTTTGCTGGCATGCGAGTCATATTAATTATCCCTGTGGCCGAATTTATAGAAACCCTTGGAAAAATCTTCGTTTGTAGGCGAAAAGCTTTAAGTTAATACGCCTTTTAGCCCGGTACCTCTAAAGGACCGGGATAATAAGTCGTAAAAGACGATTTCTAAAATTAGCAACCATAGTAGCGGGAGGATAAAGCGACTGATTAAAATCGTCAAGCGGATGTCGTATTAGCTTTTTTAATAATTGGCAGCACGCCAAGTTACAGTTATCGACGGCCAAAGAGTTTTTCGATATCGCTGAGCTTAAGCTCAACATAAGTTGGTCTTCCATGATTACATTGGCCAGAATGAGGAGTTTCTTCCATCTCACGCAATAGAGCGTTCATTTCTTCAATCTTTAGCCGTCGACCCGATCTTACCGATGAATGACAAGCTATCGTTCCACAAATATGACCTAACTTATCTTCCAGTGCTGTAGAAGACCCTAGTTCTTCAAGTTCGTCGGCAATATCTATAACCAGGTTTTTAACATTTATATCGCCTAAAATACTAGGAACCTCGCGAACTAATATTGCTCCCTCGCCAAACTCTTCGAGTATTAAACCTAGTCGAGCAAAGCCATCCTTATGTTCCAATATCCTCTGGAGTTTTGTGTCTTCTAGGTCGACAACTTCTGGAATTAGTAAGAGTTGTCTCTTTATCTCACCGTTTTTTAAATGAGTTTTCATTTTTTCATAAACTAATCGTTCATGAGCCGCATGTTGGTCGACAATCACGAGCCCTTCGTTTGTTTGCGCAACTATATAATTTTTATGGAGTTGTGCCTGAGCTGCGCCTAGGGGAAACGACGCCATTTCGTTTAAGGCATCAGACAATTGGTGAGTAGGGTCATCAGTTCGTGCCATCGGTGCTGAATTCAGGTCTAGGTATCCATTGTTATTTTCGTCTCTTGCTGCCGTAGATGAAAAGTGCCTATTCTCAGCTAAATTAGCTATTTTATGGGACTGGCTACGGTCGCCTGCCCCGGTAAGGGCGACTGTAGAAATCGACTTGTTTAAAATACCCAGCGCTGCGTTAGATACTGTTGATGATGAACGGTAACCCGCCTCCGCAAGAGTTTTTTTTAGGGCGCCGATTATCAGCCCCCGAACAAGCCCAGGTTCTTGAAAACGAACCTCTGTCTTAGCTGGATGGACGTTGACGTCTAGACTGCTTTTAGGAGCGTCTAGGAATAACACGACAAATGGATGTCTGTCATAGGCTAGAAAATCTGAATAAGCTCCTCTTACCGCTCCATAAAGTAATTTATCGTGAACAGGTCGACCATTAACGAATAAGAATTGGTGACTTGAGGTTCTCCTATTCAGNGTTGGCAGGCCGGCGTATCCTGTCAACANAAAACCTTCGCGTTCTGCCTCCACCAATAAAGAGTTGTCTTCAAAATCTCGACCAATTACTTCGCCAATCCTGGATAATCTTATATTGGGGAGGTTGCCCTGAGCTCCATTAAATCGAATATTTGTTCGAGTTCCATCGTTTAAGGTAAATGAAATATTTGGATTAACCATAGCTATTCTGCGTATCATATCTGTTGTACGCCCAGTCTCAGTACGATCAGTCTTGAGAAATTTCAATCTTGCTGGTGTGGCATAGAATAAATCCCGTATTTCAACCTGTGTCCCTTGTTTCAAAGAGGAAGGTGTCGCCGCTTCAACATCTCCCCCAGCAACATCTATCCTCCAGGCTGTATCCATATTTTTAGATCGCGTTTTGATGGTTAATTTGCTTACCGCTCCTATCGACGGTAAAGCTTCACCTCTAAATCCTAAAGTAGTTATGTTGTCGAGATTATCGGTTGGTAATTTTGAGGTTGCGTGGCGTTCAACTGCAAGTACAAGGTCTTGCTTTGACATACCGCAACCGTTGTCTGTGACACTGATAAACGTTCGACCTCCATCGCGCATGATAATTTCAATTTTGGTTGCGCCGGCGTCAATGGAGTTTTCGACTAATTCTTTAACCGCGCTGGCGGGGCGCTCAATTACCTCGCCTGCAGCTATCCTATTAATCAGGCCGTTTGGTAACCGTCTAATTCGGTATCTTTCTACTGCGTCAGAAACTGCATTGGTAGATAGCATTCAGTATCACATTTAGTAGTTTTAAATATAATAACCACAAAATATAGAAGCTTTTTTTGATAGAGTCGAATCTATTAAAGAGCCATCTTTAATATCCGCTTCATGATGAATCTATCGGATAAGGTATTCGTGTTGATATATTTAGCAGGCAGGCCAAGAATTGCCGAAACCTGATAAGGGAGGAGTTGAATTAATGCGTTTTAATGGAAAAGTTGCGGTTATTACGGCTGCTGCTAGCGGTATCTGCAGAGCAGCGGCAGGAATAATAGTTAAAGAAGGGGGTCTAGTGGTTGGTATTGACACTGACGAAGCTCGCCTTGAAAAAATGTCAATGGAACTCTCTAAAGAATCTGCAGGTGCTATTGTAACCTATTGTATCGACGCTCTTGACCCCAAAGCAGCTGATAGAACATTAAAAAATATTATCCCAAATAACGAACGCATTGACATTTTGATCAACGGTGTTGGAGGAAGCACTATAATTCCGAATCCCTCTGCCAGAGTGGATGAGCTGACGCTGGAAGAATGGCAAGCCATAATAAACTTTAACCTAAGCAGCATGTTTATTTTTACTAATTCAGTGATCCCAATTATGAAAAAGCAGGGTAAGGGTAAAGTAGTNAANNTGGCATCAATCGCTGGNNGNGGTTTNAGTGATNTTAGNAGNAGTGCATATGCNGCNGCNAAGGGNGGNGTTATAGCATTTACAAAAAAAACTGCCCGAGAATTAGGACAGTTCAACATAACCGTAAATGCTATAGCCCCAAACACGACGCTGACTGAACGTATCCAGCCGCGGTGGCAACAGCAAAGTCCAGAAGATCAATTACAACAAACTGAAAAAATACCGCTCGGGAGAGTAGCCGAACCTATAGATCAAGCAAAAGTTATCTGTTTTTTAGCGTCCGAAGATGCTGACTACGTTACTGGGCAGACCATCGATGTCTCGGGTGGTTTGGTGTAACCGCAAAGTCTAACCTTCGGTGTTATTATTTTAAAGGAGTACGGAATGACAAAGAGCGAACTTTATCAAAAAGGCGATGCAATGCGCCGGAGCATGTATGGTGAAGAAGCATACAATAAAGCAAATGNGACNGTCTATGGCGACCCAATAATGCGAAAGTTCTTGGACGTTGCGACNGAGACAGTTTTTGGAGCTCTATGGACGCGCCCGGGCTTGGACACAAAGACAAGAGCTTTAGTTTGTGTTGTTTCCGATATTGCAACAGCGCGAGAAGAAGAGCTAGAAATTCATCTACGTTTTGCTTTAGGTCAAGGCTGGACACAAGACGAGTTACTTGAAGTAATGCTGCACCTGTCCGGTTATATCGGAGTGCCCTCCACTCGCGGTGCGATGCTGGTTGCAAAGAAGGTTTTTGCTGAGCTTAAAGAAAAGAACGAAGATTAAGGTTTTTTTGCTTTGATAAGTCGTAGGACAATTTTTTCACCGAAGCCCGTCTTTTCCTTCGGCCGCATCAGCGGATAAACCTCCAACGCGGGGCAATGGTCGCCCGGAGTCTGTGACAGCGATTGCTACCAAAATTTCATTGGCTCTTGGGGCATCATTCACTCGTACTTCCATGCCATCAAAATGGCTTCGCACATAAGCAGCATCTTTATGGCCAAGTGGAATATCTAACGGATCTCCCATGGAACCGCGTTTTTTTGAAGAAGGAACAAGAGCCGCACCTTTCTCAACTTCCTTCCGCAAAGGCGCACCCATTCTAGGGTGCAGTATGGCGGCACCGTGTTCAAGTTCACCATTCTCTCCAATTAGAGCTGCTTTACCGTAACTCTGTGCGGCGCTTGGCTTGATTCCGAGAGCTTTAATGCAGCGTTTCCCCAGAATCGCACCCAACTCTTCTCCTATTTGCATAAGCATTTCCAGATCCTCAACATATTTATCAGCAAAGGGATTTTCTATGACTGCTATCGCTGCCGCTCTCCGTGTCGGNGGATTAATTTGCTGCCCCATTTCATAATGAATTTCATCTACAACCGTCACCATTTTTCTGATTTTGGCAATCGTCATGGTTGCTTCCTTCCTAACTTGTTATTGAAGGTTTCGTGTTTTTGAATTTNGGTTTTCNTGGGTTAATAGATTCTGAGGTGCAACTATTTTGANAGTNCCCCGCAAGCTAATCCACGCAGCCTTTATAAGCCCCCTTTTTTGATATTTGGTCGCAACGGTTAAACCGCGATTTACAGCCTCATTGATTTCTTCCTGTTNAATTTCCTTGAGACCTACCGTTACTAAACGGCTTCCTAAATCGCTATCAGGTGTTAGCTCGTTGGCAGGCTTCCTAATTATCGCAGGAGAGCCCGGTATATCAACTGCATTCGCTATTAANGTGGCCGCNGCATCAGCTATCGCNGCAGTTTGGGCTAGAACAGTTACNGCATCAGCTATCCCAAGTGAATGGCTTCTCCCATGCATCCCACTAGTAGCTATNCCGTGGATGTTATCCTTCCCAGAAACTGTTATATGTCCGGTTTTCTGCGGAATAGCGGAGGTTTCGACTATTCCAATATCAAAAGTTTCATCTTCATCAAGATATAGGGCGATATCGCCTCCATTATTAACGTAAGCTTTTCCAAAANGGTGATCNTTGCACAAGCAATTCAGAATGTGATCAGCTACAGACCCAGCAACTGCTGCCATTGGTGTGATGAAGCTAGAACTAAAAGGCAATACAGCATCGTGCATACGCTGACCTACAGGGCAAATAGGTTTTTTCTCCTTGTCTTTAATGGGGCGGCGTAAGACCGGTAGCTCTTTTACCAAGTTTTGTAACAATGATTGAAATTCGGTTTCTACGTTTTGGTATGCAAGCTTAATTCGATCCTCTTCTCCAAAAGCTTCAAGAATTAAATCGATGGGTCCGTGATGCAAGTGCAAGCGACTGCCATCATCCATCAAAGTCACTTGGGGTTTATTCATCNTTGCTTCGATTTTCTACCCATTTAAAATTATTAGAGTGCGTGGGCCAGGGGTTTTGATCCTTGTAAAGTTCAATCGTAGTATCAATTAGGATATGATCATTTTGCGGNCCTAGAATACCTTTTATGGCNTTGTCTATNGGAACTACATGGTCAGTGTGACCTCCAAGAGCCTCATAATCNGAGCGTCGCATTGTAAACTCTATTGGAGCTACCAGAGCGGGTGTTGGAACATAGCCAAATGAATTTTTGGGCATCGCAGTTACATCTACCATAAGTGTAATTCCACCACCGGGCCATATATAAGTTGGGGCNCCCCCGCAGGTGACATTGGTCAGATAATTTTTTACAGACCGGGTTAAAAGAACAGGATTTTCTGTTACGCCTGCTCTTAATGAACCGCCAGCACCTCCGACAAATAAAACGGAACAAAGGGCGGGCTCACAGTTTTCNGTAATGCGGGCAATGGGATTGAGAAGCTTTTTTGGTATTTCATGTTGGACCGGGTGTAATTCATTATTTAATTTGTAANAAGCGAACTGATCGCCCGTTGTAGATATCATGAGGAGGGATTGCCCAGTCTTTGCAATTTTAGGGTTGAATTCCTCTAAAATATCTAATGGATCATCTATATTAGTTCCTCCCCAACCATTACCTGGCTCGGCTACTTGGAAGTATCTGCCNGGTGTAGATTTTCGTCCCTTAATTCTTATTCCGGTTTCTGGCCAACCAATGACTTTACCTGCTTGATGTTCTGATACAACTCCAGTTATATGATCATCAACAATNACGACTTCGTCCACGAGACCTTTCCACTGAGCCGCGAACATTCCAATGGTAGCCGANCCGCATCCCACCCGCATTCTCTCCTCGGTGATGCCGTCTACAATTGGCGGTTCGCCAGCCTGAACTGTGATNTTGCTGCCGCCATCAATAGAGAGTTCAACTGCTTCTTGATTACATAAACTGAGCATTGTAGAACACGTGGTCCTGCCTTCTTTTTTAGAGCCGCCTGTTAAATGATTGACACCTCCAAGGGACAGCATTTGGGAACCATATTCTCCCGTTGTCACATGTCCCACCGGTTCNCCTCCGGACCTGACAATAGATTTTTCAGGTCCGATGTGCCTATCAGTATCAATTTTCACCTTCACTCCGCAATAGCTGTAGATACCTTCCGTTACCACAGTAACAATATCAACACCGTCTACAGCGCTTCCTATAATAAATGGGGCAGGTTTGTAATCTGGATATGTTGTTCCGGCTCCGATCGCTGTAACGAAAATATCTTCCCGGTTAACAATGGACCCATCCCAGTCCTGTTGTTGCGNGGCGAAAGGNACCAGAGAAATTTCTTTGTTTCGCTCAATTATTTTTAACGGATCAACACGCAACAGATCNCCTTTATCGTTGGCGTATCTATCACAAGCACCTGTACGACCTTCCGCGATATAACACATAACTGGGCAAGCATCACAGCGGATCTTGTCATCTTTTTTGCGTGGCTCATTCATTTATATTTTCAGCCTCCTGGATGGCTCGAAACACTTTGTCGGGAGTGGCAGGGAGGTCTCTAACTCTCGCGCCTGTTGCGTGTCGGATGGCATTAAGTATTGCAGGTGCTGTTGGGATAAGCACATGTTCGCCAAGCCCCTTTCCTCCGTGCGCNGAAATCCAATCTGGTTCTTCTATTATTATTGTNTCTATNTTGGGGATGTCACCAGATGTAGGGATGAGGTAATCGTGAAGGTTTTCCGTTTGGAAGGGCTTGTATTCTTCCATCAATGCGAGTCCAATACCTTGCGCGATGCCGCCTTCAATTTGACCTTCAATTAAATTAGGGTTTATTGCTCTGCCNACGTCGTGTGCCGCCGTTACATTATTAACGCAAATTTTACCAAGTTCNGTATCTACTGTTAATTCGACCATATGAACACCGTAACCATAGACAGCATAGGGGTTTCCTTGTCCATTTTTATCCAGGGGAGTAGTTGGCGGGTCGTAAGTTTCCTCAGCCATTAATACATAGCCAAACTGGTTTGTGGGGAGGCGGGATAGATCGAGCTTGTGCAAATTTCTGCCATCTTTGATACACAAGCTATTTCCCTTTTTGATTAGTTGGGCATCTTCTCCAGCATTTGCGTGTCTGAGAATTTGTCTCCGTAGCTCCGAACCTGCCAGTGCAGCAGCGCTTCCCGATATAAAAGTTTGTCGTGAAGCAGAGGTCTTTCCAGCGTCTGGTGTGACATCTGTATCAGCGCCCAGGAGTTCGATGCAATCAAGTGAGGCACCTATGGCATCCGCCAATATCTGCGTTATTACTGTATTGGAACCCTGTCCTATGTCTGTTGCACCTTGGTGCAGGACAAGTTTGGAGTTTTCTGTTATGCCAACTCTTATCGTTGACGGGTTGCTCATGGAGGTATTGCCGCACCCATACCAGCAGGAGGCAATCCCGACACCGNGACGATTGCTNAGATTTTTTTTATTTCCATTGATTAAGGCTGCATTTTTAATAGCTTCTTTCCATTTAGGTTGGATAGCTTCTAAACAGCTTTTGATTCCGACCCCCATTTCAAAAGATTGCCCCGTAACTGTCGGATCACCGTTTCGAAGACAGTTAAGTATCCTAAAGTCTAATTCATCAAACCCGGCTTTTGATGCTAATTCCGATAGTGTTGTTTCAAGTGCAATGGCGGTTTGTGGAACACCAAACCCTCTAAAAGCACCAGCATTTGGTGTATTGGTATGTATAGCTTTACTTATCGCTACATAGTTAGGAATTTTATAGGGACCAGAAGCGTGAACTGGAACTCGATTAGCTACTGTTGGTCCCCAACTTGCATAAGCGCCCGTATTAAAGTTTCCTTCAAATTCTAATGCCGAAATTTTACCGTCTGTGCCGCACCCAATTTTTATTTCGATTTGCGAGGGATGCCGTTTTGTTGTAGATCGCATAGANTCTTGGCGCGTGTATATTATAGCTACGGGTCTGTCGAGTTTCCATGCAGCTAGTGCTATGTACGGGTGATAGGATAAATCTAGTTTAGATCCAAAACCTCCTCCGCAAGCAGTTGGTACCACCCTAACAGAGGTTACGGGTAGTCCAAGGATNNGTGCAAGCGAGTCCCTGTTCATGTGTGGNGCTTGTGTNCANCCGTAGATTTCAAGTCGGTCATTTTTTTTAACCGCGTATCCAGCTTCAGGCTCGATATAAGCATGTTCTATAAACGGGGTTGTGAATGAACTTTGTGCTATATATTTAGAACGTTTAAATCCATTTTGAACATTTCCGCGAGCTACGTAACCTTGAGTGAGAATATTGTTTTTTCGATTTTTATGAAGTAATAACGCGCCTTGTGCTTGGGCTTCGTCCATCGTTATTAGAGGTTCTAAAACTTCCCATCTCACCGGAAATTTATCAAGATCGAGTTTTTTTACTGCGTCCGGGGAACCAACAACAACTGCGATTGCCTCTCCTGGGTATCGTATTTTGGTTTCGGCTAAAATTGGTTGGTCAGAAAACTCAGGTATAACGCCAAAGCAATTTTCGCCGGGTATGTCCCTAGCAGTAAGCACACAAGCTATTCCGGGATTATGTTTTTTATAATAAGTTAAATCTCCAATAAAAAAATTAGCGTGGCTGTAAGGTGAGCGAATTACTCGAGCCAATAATGCATCTGGCGGAAAATTATCAGCCCCAAACTTATCATCACCAGCAACTTTAGCTACTCCGTCAATGCGCTGAATACTTCTTCCGATAGTCTGGCCTGGGGCATCATAATCTATGGGCTTGTTTGTTTTTTTATTAGTGTAATTGAGAATAGAAGAAACTATTTTAGAATAACCGGTACAGCGGCAAAGAACGCCTCCTATTGCATGTTCAATTTCCTGTCGCGTTGGATTTTTATTTTTGCTTAATAGCGCGGCGACACTTACTAACATTCCTGGTATGCAGATCCCGCATTGTACTGCCCCGGTTTCAAGAAACGCTTTCTGTAAACCAGAAAGAGAACCAGCGTTTATTAAGCCCTCAACAGTAGTAATTTCGGAACCTTCTACTTGCCCGGCTCCGACGAGACAAGCACAGCAAACATCTCCATCAAGAATAACTGTGCAAGCGCCGCAATCTCCGGCGCTGCATCCTACTTTAGTGCCAGTTATTTTTAGCTGTTCACGAAGAACATGAGTTAATCTATCCGTGGGGTCGCACTCTAATTCAACCTGANGGCCATTTAGTTTAAAATTAGTCCGCATAATTATCTTCTANNTTCTGACANCCAATAAGCGTTCTTTTAATAAGTTCTTGTGCTGCATGGAAACGATATTCTCTCGATGCTCTAATATCNGAGAGGGGATCAAGGTTAGCGATATGTTCAGAATTAATTGCCTTTAAAGCTTCGCTGATAGATCTACCATCTATCGCAGCTTCGATAGATGGCATGCGCTGAGCTGTTTCTGAGCACGCTCCAATTGAAATAGCACTTTTACGGATAAGGTTTTGGTTGCATACCTCGAGCTTTGCGGCAGTCATGACAATAGAAATCACCATATACTTTCTTGNACCTAATTTTGCAAAAGCACTTTTGCCGCCACAATTTTCCTTAGGAATACGAACGCATTTTACAATTTCATCGGAGCGTCTAGCCGTTTTTCTATTTCCTTTTATAAACTTCGAAAGAGGAATAGTTCTACTGCCGCGAGTCGAGACTAGGTCCAGGNTCGCATCTAAAACTAATAAAGGCGGCACTCCATCAGCGGCGGGTGACGCATTGCACAAATTTCCTACTAGCGTTCCACGGTTCTGAATTTGGAGGGAACCAATTTCTCTNCCTGCTTGAAGGAGAGCATTAAAGGCCGGGGGCAGTGTTGCTTTTTCAAGGTCAGCCCATGTAGTTAAGGCTCCAATAATCCAATCGGTCTGTGTTTCTTGAATGCCGCGTAATTCCGCTAGCCTACTTATATCCAAGATATCAAAGTTGACATCACCCTCGTTCAGGCTAGGGAATAAATCTGTACCACCAGCTACAATTTCCCACTTGCCACTCGCGAGCACACTAATTGCTTCTCCTACATTTTTTGGCCTGGCGTACAAGTATATCCCCCGTTTCTAATAATGCTAGACTGCATTAATTATTTACGGGCCGTCAACAATAAGAGATAGGTAAAAGAGCTACTCCTACCAATCGTTGCACCTTTGCTAGATATCTTTCTCTTTAAAGACTTCGCGTGCTTGTCTGAACCCATCCACAGCGCAAGGAAAGCCTGCATAACCGCCAACTTGAATTAATATTTCGGCAATTTCATCTTTTGTTACACCGTTATTTATAGCGCCAGACAAATGCAGCCGAAATTCNTGGGTGCGGCCTAGGGCAGCTAGCATTGCAATATTGATCATGCTGCGCGTCTTCAAGGGTATCCCTTCGCGTCCCCAAATAGCACCCCAAGCGTGGGTTGTGATGAACTCTTGTAATTTCATCCCGAATTCGTCGGCATTATTGATTGAGTTATCAACGTATTCTGAACCAAGAACTTGCTTCCGTGTCTTTAGTCCTTGATCAAAGAGGTCTTTGGTATCCATCTTTCTCTCCAATTTAAAGATATTAAAATTTCATTATTGATTTAGGCTAAATTACTATTTAAGTATTTCGATAGACCTTGANGCAATTAAATCAAAGTCAATGCTGGCTCCTAATCCTGGCTGATCAGGGGCCGTCACCATGCCTTGAGTGTCGGGCNCTAAATCATCAATTATACCNTACTTTTGTGCTCCAGANGGNAGAAGNACTTCAAAGTAAGTCGTATTTTTAATCGCTAGAATTACGTGAAGATTAGCCCAATTATTNAGTGAATTNCCTCCATGATGGATTTCATAGTTCATCCCAAAAGCTTCCGCTAGATGTGCCGTCTTCAAAAGCGCGGTTATACCTCCTTTAACAGCTACGTCACCCCTTAGNTAATCAGTTGCCTTATTGATTATCCAAGGCACGTAGTTAGTAAAACCTCCCGGCGAGTATTCAGTGGCCATTAGAGGAATAGACAGTTTTTCCCGCAATTTGATACATCCCATTAAGTCATCATCAGCTAGAGGGTCTTCATACCAGTANAAATCCAAATCCTCGATGGCTCGACCAACCTTAATCGCATGGTCGTAGGTGTAAGACCATGTGGAGTCCAGCATTAAATCAAATTCATTTCCCACAGCCTCCCGCGCGGCTTGGCAAACCTCAATATCTTTTCGCCAAATAGTTGGNGGGTGTATTTTATAGGCAGCCCAGCCATCCTCTTTATATTTAGCGGCCTCTTCCGCATATTCTGTTTTATCTGACATAATCGCTGACGAGGCGTAAGCGGGGATAGCTTTCCTGTAACCGCCAAGATATTTATAAAGAGGCAGCCCAGCGGCTTTTGCAGCTATATCATATAGCGCAATATCGACTGCCCCAATTGATCTCAAACTTACTTTTCGGTTTTGTTTCCACATTGTTTGGTAAAGATATTCGCGATCAAGGGGGTCGGCACCCATTAGTATAGGCTTCAAGAAATGGATGATCCCCTTGCAATCTATTTCAGCGCTATAAGTTGCGGATCCCAAAAAGGCGTGGCCTACAATACCCTCATCTGTATTGATTTCTAGCAACCCAAGGGTGCTGTTGCCTGAGGCATTTCCCGAGCCTGCAGCATACTTTGTTGGGGGAATATCCTCCCAGCTGAACAGCGTTAATGTTATATCATCTATCTTCACGATCTAGACCTTTGCATTTGTTTGCTCCAAAAAGCATGGTCTACTGTCCGTAGTAAGGGGTCTACAGTAATTTCTAACTTGATACGTTTTATCGAATTGAAGATGTGATCCAAGATACTCAATAGATAATTTGTTTTTGACTTTTTTATTTCATATTATACTTTTGAGAGTATGGCGNTCACTTGNGTTAGATATGTATCTCTATGGTTTTTCNCCATTTTTTGAATGAAAGCGTTAAGAGGAAAATATGGAATACGATGTTGTAGTTGTGGGTGCTGGGAACGCCGCAATGTGTTCAGCTTTAGCTGCAGAAGAGGCTGGCGCAAAGGTACTTGTTTTAGAGGCTGCAACTGAGGAATTAGGAGGGGGAAACACAAGGTTTACCGCGGGTGCTATTCGTACTGTATACAACGGGGTTGATGATCTCCGAGAATTAATGCCCGACTTAACAGACGCCGAATGTGAAATAACCGACTTCGGCACCTACACAGAAGATCAGTTCTTTGACGATATGTTCAGAGTTACAGAATATAGAACTGATCCGGAATTAGTAGAAATCTTGGTGAAGAATAGTTTAGGAACTCTCAAATGGATGCGGAATAAAGGGATTAGGTTCGCTCCAATTTGGGGGCGGCAGGCCTTTAAAGTTGACGGTCGTTTTAAATTTTGGGGAGGCTTAACAGTAGAAGCGTGGGGCGGCGGCCCTGGCTTGTGCGAGGCTTTATGGGAGGCGGCAAGAAAAAGAGGTATAGAAATTCTGTTTGAGGCTAGAGCTACTGATCTCCTGCGCGACGGTAATCGAATTCAAGGAATCAAAATCAAGCACCAGGGAAAGGTCAAAGAAATAATGGCTAAAGCTGTTGTTCTTGCTGCAGGCGGATTTCAGGCGAATGCCGAGTGGCGGACACGGTATTTAGGTCCTGGGTGGGATTTAGCAAAGGTACGAGGTACGCCGTATAACGTAGGTGATGGTATCAGAATGGCAACGGATATGGGGGCTAGCACCAAAGGCAACTGGTCCGGTTGCCATGCAGTTGGATGGGAGAGGAACGCTCCTGAGTTTGGCGACTTAGCCGTAGGCGATGCCTTTCAAAAACATAGTTACCCTTTCGGAATCATGGTAAACGCCACCGGGAGACGGTTCGTTGATGAAGGCGCGGACTTTAGAAACTATACTTACGCCAAGTATGGTAGGGTAATTCTTAACCAGCCAAATCAGTTTGCATGGCAGATCTTTGATCAGAAGGTTACCCATTTGTTGCGAGACGAGTACAGAATTAAACAAGTGACTAAAGTTACTGCAAATACTATCGAAGAATTATCAACTAAGTTAGAGGGTGTAGATCCCGAGGCTTTTGTGGATGAAATATCAAAATGGAATGCAGCTGTCCGCACCGATGTGCCNTTCAACCCTAATGTTAAAGACGGTCGATGCACAAATGGGTTAGATGTCCCAAAATCTAATTGGGCAAATACATTAGATGAGGGTCCGTTTGAGGCTTACCAAATCACATGCGGTATAACATTTACTTTTGGGGGTGTTAGAATTGACTCAAATGCTCAGGTTCAGAATACAGACTACCAGCCAATCGAAGGCCTATTTGCCGCAGGTGAAATGGTAGGTGGTATTTTCTACTTCAATTATCCCGGNGGCAGTGGACTTATCAATGGAGCGGTTTTTGGCAAGATCGCTGGCGAGGCAGCAGGCAAGCACGCTGTTGGTCAGCATCGCGCGGCAGCTGAGTGATTAGAGCTTACTCTCCTATTTCCATGGGAAGTGAATCATCAATTGCCCANTCAGACAATGAATTGTCGTAAAGCCCTACGTCTGAATGTCCTAGCATTGTCAGAAGAAATGCAGTTGCGCTAGCTGCTATTCCGCCTCCGCAGTAAGTTAGAATACGATTTGAAGTTTCCGTGCCAACATTTTTGAACTTCTCAGCTATGATGGCTGCAGAATAAAACTCATTCGTTTCAGGATTAATAAGGTCTGCTGTTGGTACGTTCACGCTGTCTTTGATTCTCCCTGGACGGCCGTAAGTCCTTCCCCCTGTGCCTGTGTGCTGATCTTGCGACAACGCATTGATGATGCATGTATTGTTGTCATCAATTCCAGATAGAACATCACTTTTTCGGACAATTAGTTCAACCCGAGGCTTAACGGAGAAAGACTGTGCCGGATACGTCGATGGAAGTGCTGACGTAGGATAACCCTTTTGCATCCATCGAATAAGCCCTCCGTCTAGAACCTTTGCATTGTCGAATCCAAATGCCTTCAGCATCCACCATATCCGGGTTGCCCATTGTGGTGACGTGGTGCTATATAAAACTGCTTCGTTTTCGTTATTTAGCCCGTGAGACCCAATTACTTTCGCAAATTGTTCAGCGGTGGGAAACGTGAAACGCAATTTGCTGGTTTTATCCGAGAGCTCTTCTTGAAGGTCTAAAAAATCAGCTCCTGGGATATGTGCTTTTTCATAATCCTGTCTTCCACTTCCTATGGTGTAAGTTTTGGTTGGGTGTGGTATCAGATGAGCAGTACAGTCATAGATCTTGAGATTTGGATCTTCGAGGTTCTCTAATAACCAGTCGACGCTTACTAGGAATTCCGGGTGTTTAAAACTAATAGAGTCAATCATAATTTATTTCTCCCACTAGCAGCCAAGGTATCACAAATTCAGCTAAAAGTTAGTGATATTAACGATGTATAATAGTTGGCGAATCATTCGTCTTTTCTCCAGTTTTTCTCCAAATATTCAAGGCATGCTCTGGATGGCTCTTGCTGGTCTTATATTTGCTTCTTTTATGGCAATTGTTCGGCATGTTGGTTCGACCCTAGACCCTATCCAAGTAGCGTTCCTGCGATATGGTTTGGGATTAGTTTTTATGTTGCCTTTCTTCTTGCAGTTGAATGTAGCTGATTTCCGGAGCGCTAGATTTGGTTTACATGCTATCCGCGGTATTTTACATGCAGGTGGTGTGATGTGCTGGTTTTACGCAATGAGCCGCATCCCGATTGCAGAGGTTACGGCAATTGGCTTTACGGCTCCTGTTTTTGCTACTATCGGCGCCGCACTTTTTTTAGGAGAAAAAGTGCGGTTTCGACGAATTTTAGCAGTTCTTATTGGTCTGCTTGGGGCTCTAATAATCATACGGCCAGGGATCGTAAATATAGAATTGGGTGCATTGCTGATGCTTATTGCGGCGCCACTTTTCGCTATCTCAGACTTGATGTCAAAAGTACTTACAAGGAGGGAAACGGGTCCGGCTCTGGTAGCTTATTTATCAATTTTTGTGACGCTTACAATTATGATACCTGCCTTGTTTGTTTGGCGAACACCTAGCCTGCAGGAGTGGTTATGGATGGGTTTGACAGCTGGTCTGGCAACTTTAGGTCATCTATGTATGGTTCAAGGTCTTAAAATTGCTGAGGTTTCCGCATTGCAGCCAATAAAATTTCTACAGTTATTTTGGGCTGCATTAATTGGTTTTTTGATCTTTGCTGAAGTCCCTGAAATTTGGACTTGGGTAGGATCGGCTGTGATCGTAGGAAGTACAACCTATATCGCTCACCGAGAGGGCAGGGCTAGAACTAAAAACCTACATTAAAAATCATTTTGTAATTCAAGCGATTTCGGCATATCAAGCTGAAACTTTGCTGCAAACGGGGCCAGCTCATCCAAAAGACCAGGATAAACCGACACGCCTTTTTGCAGGGCGGTTTCTCTTTCTCTGAAGGCATTGTCCCCAGGTAGTCTTACAGCCTTAAAACCTGGAGCGGCAGGGTTATTGCGGCAGCTATTTGCCAGCCATGTTGTTTGTCGTTTGAATTCTTGAATGCCGCAGTAAGCTCTAGGGTCAGTTATCTTTAAATATACAGAAGCGCCCCAGCCCTCCGGCGGGTCAGCTCTTCCAAAACCCGATAATCCTTGCGTAAGACTTTCGATGATCAGGGCTAAGCCAAATCCCTTATGCCCGTATTCCTTTCCGCCAATAGGAAGTATTGTGCCTGGTGGATCAGAAAATAATACGCCCGGGTCATCGCTGGCTTCCCCAGAGTTGTCCTGAACCCAAAGTCCGGGTAATTTTTTGTTTTCGTTATGGTACCTATTTGTGAGCCCGTTTGTTGTAATTGATGCACTAATATCAATTAGAAGTGGTTGGTCGTTTGTTGGTATACCCACAGCAATTGGATTGGGCGTGAAGGCAGCTTTAATACCGCCGTATGGAGCAACGCTCTCTACTGACGGGTCAGATGAGGCTAGTTCTATCATTAGATCCTCCTCTGTTGCCCTCGATAAGAAGGCCGCAAGACACGCTATGTGACCGCTGCGTCTGATACTGACAGTTGCGATTCCATATTTTTTTGCGCGCTCTATAGCTAGATCAATTGCAGTGGCTGTTAACCAGACTCCTGATATTCTATTTCCATCCCAAACAATAACTGGACCTCGGTCAGTAACGACGGTGGGTTGACCTTTGCCTGACATCTGCCCATTTTCAAGTCCTTTCAAATATGCCGGAACTTGCGCTATTCCGTGCGTGGTATGGCCGATAAGGTCAGCTTCAACAAGAAGTGGAGCGATAATCTCACATTTTTCTATTTCCATACCGGCGGCGTGAAAAAGGTTTTTTACAAGGGTGACCAAATCACCAGCGTCATAACGTTTATCCATCATATTCGATCCAACAAACTTTCCATGTTTACAAACATTTAACTAATTGCTGATTTTACCTCAGCCATTAGCTCTTTCTTAAAATCAATACTATATATCATAATCCCTTTACTAAAAAATAAGACTCGTTTCCATTAAAGTTGTTTAAATATTTGACGGCTAGGTTATAGAGAGTTGGATAATAATATCTTTGAGCTAAACAGAATAATGTTATAAAGGCTTTCGTCAAAATTAAGAGGTGAAGCTCGTGAAATTTAGTTTTTGGTTAAATCTTCCAAGGATACTGCTTCGGCATTATTTGACGAAAAACAGAGCTGAAATAGGGATGACAATCTGTGGCCTCGTTGCACTCGTCACCCCTTTGCTTCTGTGGGTTTCGTGGTCGAAGGAAATATTACAAATAGTCTTAATTATGGGGTTCTCAGCATTTATTTTAGCCACATTTTTCGCTCAATATGCCTGTCCTGACAGTGTTGANCCTGGCGAAGACGATTTTCCCAGACCGGGCGAGTTAAACAAAAATGATGATGCTAATGATCAAAATTTCTCGGGACGGCAAGAGCGTGGCTGGCGAGACCATTCTTAACCTCTAGATATAGAAATTTTTTAATGGTGAAGCTCTGACAATGCAAGCTGGTATGATTAAATTTGGAATAATGGAAAGGGTCTTATTTGGGCAAACGGCTGCTGATGCCGTAGTCGGAGAAGTCTGTCGAATCGGAGCGTCGAGGGTGTTTCTCTTAGTTGGAGGTACCTTAAATAGGGAAACTGATGAAGTTGACAGGATCAAACAAGCTTTAGGTGATAAATTTTGCGGTCTGCATGATAACATGCCAGCGCACTCACCTCGAGACGCAGTTATTGAGTGTGCTAACTCGGCACGCTCGGCGGGAACAGATTTACTCATTACTTTCGGCGGGGGATCCGTTACCGATGGAGGGAAAGCAGTTACAATTTGTTTGCAGCATAATATAACAGATNTAGATGGTTTAGAACCNTTTCGGACGGTAGTTGATGATGATGGTAAAAGAAATTTTCCACAATACGAGGCGCCGACGGTACGCCAAATCGCTATACCAACTACTTTATCGGGTGGCGAATTTAATGCCCGAGCGGGGATAACTGACTCACGGCTTAAATTGAAACAATCCTATGTAAACCACGGTATTATGCCAGTATCGGTGATTTTGGATGGAGCTGTAACCCGTCATACGCCGGAATGGCTATTCCTTTCTACTGGTATTCGAGCTGTTGACCACGCGGTTGAGACTTTTCTTTCAATTGATGCAAACGATTATTGGGACGGTGCCGCGTTACATGCGCTTAGATTGTTGTATGAAGGGCTCACGCGTGTTAAGCGTGATCCCGAGGACATAGATGGTCGCCAAAAGTGTTTAATGGGGGCTTGGCTTTCCATGACAGGTATCGTATCAGGGTGTCGATTAGGGGCAAGCCATGCTATCGGCCATATTTTAGGCGGGAGTGCTAATGTACCGCACGGGTACACATCCTGCGTGATGTTGCCTCATGTCTTGGAGTGGAATGCATCCGTTAACGCTGAGCGGCAAAAAGCTCTCGCTTTGGCTATGGGAAAACCAAATATTATTGCGTCAGATTTAATAGGAAAATTAATTGAGGATCTTCAACTACCCACTAAATTAAAACATGTTGGTGTTGAAAAGGATCAATTCGAGACGTTATCTAGGAACTGTATGTTAGATGACTGGACCTTTTCGAATCCTAAAAAAATTCGTTCGCCTGACCAGATAACGGAGATCTTGGAATTAGCAAGCTAATAACTAAAACGTACTCGCGCCTGTGTTTCCAATGATCCGTTCAGATGTTAGGTTGAAGGAATATACAGTGTGCCGTATGTTTCGCAAAAATATTTGTAATCAGAATAACATTTGTGGGTGGCCAAAAATTCAATGACGCAAAGTCAAAAAAATTTCCAGTCTTTAATTTTAACGCTTCAGAATTATTGGGCGGGCAAAGGCTGTGTCATATTACAACCTTATGACATGGAAGTCGGAGCAGGTACATTTCATCCAGCTACGACACTTCGGTCTCTAGGTCCCGATGATGTGTGGAATACAGCCTACGTTCAACCTTCGCGACGCCCAACGGACGGTAGATATGGAGAAAATCCAAATCGTCTCCAGCATTATTACCAATTTCAAGTCTTGTTAAAACCGTCGCCAGTCAATAGCCAGGACCTGTATCTTGGGTCGCTGCAAGCAATAGGTCTGAACCCTCAGGATCATGATATTCGTTTTGTGGAGGACGACTGGGAAAGTCCAACTTTAGGAGCCTGGGGTTTAGGCTGGGAAGTATGGTGTGATGGAATGGAGGTCTCACAGTATACCTATTTTCAACAAGTGGGCGGAATAGAATGTAACCCGGTACCTCTTGAATTAACTTATGGACTGGAACGTTTAGCTATGTACATTCAGGATGTCGAGTCAATTTACGATCTGGATTGGAATGGGCTAAACGCGTCGGATGGTGGTAAAAAATATAAGGATATATTCCATCAGGCAGAGCAGGAATACTCTGCCTTTAACTTTGAGGCAGCCGATACTGAAAAGTTGCTTCAACACTTCTCTGACGCCGAAGCAGAATGTGAAAGTCTTTTAACGCGAGACAAGCCTCTGTCACTACCTGCATATGATCAATGTATGAAGGCAAGTCACTTATTTAACCTACTTGATTCACGGGGTGTAATAAGTGTTGCAGATCGACAAGGATATATTGGAAGAGTTAGGGCTCTTGCTCGTCGGTGTTGCGAGCAATGGGTTGAAGCAGGAAAGATATGGAAAGAAAGTCAGGTTAAAGGCATAGATAAAGCTAAGGATGCAATGGATGGCTGAACTGCTTGTAGAGGCCTTATCAGAAGAAATACCAGCCCGGATGCAGCAGCGAGCGGCGGAAGACTTGGCCCAAATATTTGAAGCTGAGCTGAAAAAGGTTGGCTTATCGTATGAGATAGCTGAGCATTTTATAACTCCGCGACGAATAGTGATACGGTTCGATGGGTTACCACTCGAACAGCCAACATTAAAGGAAGAACGGCGCGGTCCCCGAGTTGATGCCCCCGCTGCAGCGATTGATGGATTTATCCGTTCAAACAAGGTTTCCCGAGATCAGCTAGAGGAAAGGGATACTGAAAAGGGTCGATTTTATTTTGTTGATATACAAATAAAGGGAAGGCTGTCGCAAGAAGTCTTGCCGGAGGTCATCGATACATCGCTGAAAAAATTATCTTGGCCAAAGAGCATGCGTTGGGGTCAGAACTCATTTCGGTGGGTCAGGCCGTTGCATAGTATTTTAGCTGTTTTTGAAGGAGATACACTGCAGGGTGAGTTAAACCTAGGGCATAATAAATTGGTTTTCACCAACACGACGAGAGGACATAGGTGTTGTGAAGGAGAGCCTATTAGTGTGGCGAGTTTTGCGGATTATCAGAAAAAACTCAAGAAAGCACGAGTAATTATTGATAGNAAAGAACGGAAGCGTTTAATTCAAGAAGAAGCCCAGAAATTGGCTGCTTCAAAAAAATTAAAGCTACGGGAAGATGACGCGCTGCTTGAGGAAGTTTGCGGGTTAATTGAGTGGCCGAATATTTTAATAGGTTCCATTGATAAAGAATTTATGGATGTGCCAGCTGAAGCCCTTGTTTCTGCTATGCGCAGTCACCAAAAGTACTTTTCTTTGGAGACCCCGGCTGGGTGCCTTGCTCCTTTTTTTATCACTGTATCTAACATGCCTTCCGATCCCAGGCGCGACGCGACAACCGTGGCCGGAAATGAAAAAGTGCTAAGGGCCCGACTATCGGATGCAAGATTTTTTTGGGATCAAGATCTAAAATTAAAATTACAAGATCGGGTTCCAGCATTATCGAAAATAAATTTCTTTGACAGGCTGGGGTCTGTGGAGGANAAAAGTGAAAGGNTGCAGAACTTAGTTCCATNCATTTGCGAATATACTGATGTAGATAACGTTGAGGCGGCCGTGAAAGCAGCTAAATTAGCAAAAGCCGATTTATCTACGATGATGGTAAATGAGTTCCCAGACTTACAGGGAATTATGGGGGGATATTATGCAAGCGCCGATGGAGAAGCAACAGAAGTATGTCGTGCTATAGCTGGCCACTACGCTCCTTTAGGTCCAACGGATGACTGCCCAAGNGAGCCTATAACCATTATCGTATCAATAGCAGATAAGATNGACAGCCTGGTTGGTTTTTTTGGGATTAACGAAAAGCCNACAGGCTCCAAGGACCCATTCGCACTCCGTCGCGCTGCATTAGGTATTATAAGAATTATACTTGAGAACAAACTCAGAATCCCATTGACCCAATTGATATCAAAATCTTTGGAAGAGTATCCCGATCTTACAAACAGCAATGAACTGCTAGATTTTATTAATGAGCGATTAAAAGTGTATCTTAGGACTAGTGGCGTGCGCCCTGATCTCATCGCCGCTATTTTTGCTGCTGGTAAAGAAGATGATCTTTGCAGACTTATCTCGCGTGTAAAAGCGTTAGAAAATTTTCTTGCAACCGAAGATGGTGCCAACCTGCTGATCGCGCATAGACGTGCAGCNAACATTGTTTCTATAGAAGCAAANAANGACAAAACTGACTTCGCGGGTATGCCCGATCCCAAGACACTTGAGTTGGAGGAAGAAAGAGTTCTGTTTGCCGGGTTGGCCGAGACGGAAAAGCTGGTTGGGGAATCTCTAATTAAAGAAGATTTTGAGGGAGCGATGAAAGGGCTTGCGAACCTCCGCCTTCCACTTGATGATTACTTTGAGAATGTAATAGTAAATTCTGAAAATAATAATATTCGGGAAAATCGTTTGAAAACACTATCGCTGATTGGGAAAACAATGAACCAGGTCGCCGACTTTTCGCTGATCGAAAACTAAGAAAGGATAATTAATCTAGATCAAATGGCTGGTAACTTGGGTTTTATTTTTTTTTAATTATCGACTTTTAGATTTTAGCAATATGGAGTAAATAATTAATTGTGCGGGCGTGGCGGAATTGGTAGACGCGCCAGACTCAAATATGGGTCCTCGTGATTGGAAACGGCACGAGAGAAGATGTCAAATTCGGGGAAGGCTTACAAGTTGCGATGTTGCTAATCCCGAGCCAAGCCCGAAGTTTGTTTTTTAAAACTAAGGGAAGGTGTAGAGACTTGACGGCATCCACCTAAGCCTCTTTCTAGGAGGTATGGTGATGAGAAAGTCCAGACCACAAACATCTCTTGATGATTTCTGATNTAGAGAGATGGCGGCGAAAGCCGTAGTTGGTAAGCAAAATCTGGTTTCCTNTGGAAGTGGGAGTTCGAGTCTCCCCGCCCGCACCACAATNCNCTTAATCGGGCACTACATCAAATGCCAGAACCACTCTAGCTTCAGTGGATTTGAAGGGTATTGTGTAATGCAGCAGCGATGCAGGAAAAAGACATAAATCGCCAGTTTTAACATGAATAACTTTTTTTGTATTTTCATCTTGGTTAAAGGACGATCTATCGTCATCAAGACAAATAACTAGNTTGCCGCTTTTGGCTGTCTCTTTGGGAGGTACGTTTATGTATATGCAACCACTTAACCAGCCTTCGTCGTGCATGTGCGGTTTCAACTCGCCATAATTTTCCATTTGGATCAGCCAACCTAGAAGTTTATATTTATCTGGCCAATTTTTGATAAAGCTTTGGTGCGACCTGCATGGACTCCGCCTGTAAGAATCTATTTCTTGATTAATCATATCCTGTATACCGGACATAGTTTTTTGATGGTTCAGGAATAGATTGCCATCCGTTTGTCGACCGCCCTTTAATAGTTTTTGCTCTTTAAAAGATAATTGGTTGTGATTTAGAATTTCAGAGATAGGTTTGATGAATTTTTCTTTAAAATCATACTTTTGGGCGAGGTCTATTTTTTTAAAATTCTTTATAGGATCGTCACAGAAAGGGTTTTTCCTCAAAATACCAAAACGTTGCGATGCTCGGTCACAAAGCGAGCCGATTATAGGATGGACTTCGTTTTTTTGTAGAAGCTGATCCAAAGTTCTGTGGAATANTTTTTGGTCGCCTCGAAGAAATTGACACCGTAGCAGATAATACCGGCTTTTTTTTAAGCTACTTAAAATAAAGTGATTCTCTGCTTCTTTATATCTTCCAAGTTTGTATAGCACTAAACCAAAATTATGGTGCANTCTTGCATTNCGGTGCTTGGACTTGAGTGCTTTTTTGAAGTAGNAGATAGCTTCTTCTTCTCTCCCGATCTCACTTAAAGTAATGCCTAAGTTANTAAATGNGTCGACAAAACCTGGGGAAGCAAACATAGACATCTTAAAACAAGAAATAGCTTTATCATGTTGGCCGATATTGTTGAGAGCAAGCCCGCAATTATTATAGGCTTCCTGGTAAATTGGATTTAATATTATTGCTCTTTTAAAATGGTTAAGTGCATTGGGGAAGTTNCCCATAAAACCTGCGACAAAGCCGATATTGTTATGCGCCTCCGNTAGATCCGGTTGAATTTTAAGGGCTCGGTCGTAATGTTTTAGGCAATTTATGCTTTTTCCAAGCTTAAAAGTCGCGGATGCGATTATATTCAAAAGTTTGGCAGAGTGGGGGTGAAGGCTTGCTAAGGCAATGGCCTTCGTCAAAACTTTTTCTTGTGAGCCTGTGGAGTATAACCCCATCAGGTTTTCTATTTCTTGATCCAAAGCTATGATCATATTTGCTTTCATTTCTTGAAGCTTATTTATTTTTCTATATTTTTAATCTTATAGTTTAGTTTAATAGGCGTCTCGTTTTTTTATTTATATCNCGAAAACTCAACGCGGATATTGCCGGGGATACTCACATATGTTGGAAGAAGCCTTGAATTACCGTCTAATTACTCCAGCCATAGGTGCTGAGTTTTTGGATTTTCCAAATCATCAATTAACCCAAAAAACAGCANATCAATTNCGCGAAGCGCTTGTAGATCGGAAAGTGTTAGTATTTAGAAATCAGAAACTTAAGCCTAATGAATTTCTCGAATTTATGAAAATCTTCGGNACACCATATGCNGANGATTTAAAGCCACAAGATGATAATCCACCAGAAGTTGGGGTAATNAAGATCCGTCCAAACGAGAGACAGACNATAAATTTTTGGCATATGGATTACTCATTTACCGAAATGCCCGCAANNATTCTTGCGCTNCACGCTCAANATATNCCCCCGTGTGGCGGTGATACGTTGTTCACAAATTTNGAAGCAGCNTATGAGGGATTAGACAGTCAGATAAAAGAACGGATTGANACTNTATCGGGTAATCACAAAATGGATGTCGAAACCCAAAATGCAAAAAATAGATGGACNCGAAAAGAACTANAGGAAATGGAAAAAGCACCGCCTCTGCAACACCCATTAGTATGCACAAACCCGGACAATATGAAGAAGTTCCTGTTTGTTAATGTGCCAATATTCTGCGGAAGCATAAGTGAAATGCAAAGTCCTGAGGGTAATGCTCTGCTTGCGAGCCTTTATAATCATGCTCAGCGTCCAGAGTATAGCTTCAGATTGACCTGGGAAAAGAACACTTTGGTCGTGTGGGAAAATGATCACTGTTTGCATTATCCGGTATCAGACTACTATCCTCATGAGCGAAAGTTGTTGCGAGTGGCTATTAAAGGCGAACGACGACCAGCCCGTTGAAAGCCCTCACTGCATGCCCAATACCGGCTTGAGAACACCATAATGGAACTCGGGATATCAATTTTTGGAGTACTTGTTTTAGTACTGCTTTTGTTAGCATTTTTTTCTGCAATTTTTGCAATCGCCGTAATATTTGCGCTGGTCGCAAGTATTTTTTTTACTTGGAGTATTCTCCTGAAAAATATTGAAAGCCTTGGGGTTTTAGATGCGGTGTTTTTATCATCGGTTTCAATATTTCTTGTCTCATCCTTGATTACTTTATTTGGGAAATTTACAATTGTCCCACCCAAGGTCTATCAAACAGATAAGCCTAGGTTCAGAGTAAGGGTTTTGAATTTTACTATTTTAGTANTGTTATCTTTTGCAGCATTTTTCTGGTATGGGTTTGAAAAAATTCTTTTCATACAAGAAAGTTTCCTAACAATCCCTATTTGAAAGGCAGTTNCTTTTTCTGCTTGAGGAGGTAGAAAGTTTTTAATCGGGCTTAAAGGCATTCATACGCATACTGGGAGACTATTTAAACATATCTCTCAATGAGCCAAATACTAAAAACCAATATAGGCGCAGGCGTGCCCAGAAACCTGTCCGCACGCGAAGCTGGTTATATTTTTCGATTCCACAGACGGTTTTTATTTTCATGAAACGACTGCCTTTAAAAGGATTGTAGAAACCCAATAATTGCGTTGATAATTTGAGTTTTAGCTTCGGGATTTTCCATAAGATACCACATCCCNAAAGCACCAACGATTAGACCGCCTATAAAACCCATGTATGCCTAGTCTCCATCAATGTGATATTTTTATTACTGCGCAATACTGAGAAAGTCAGAACTTCTGAGTAACGTGGTAAATATTAACATGTTTATTCAAACACCNTGGATTTGTGAAAATAAAAATCTCTTCTTTGAATTTTATTTGATTTCTGAAAATTTCATCGAAACTTCATACTTGCTGGATATCGATACCATTATAGTCTTGTTTCTACAAGTGGTGCGTTTTGAGTATCGGGCTGCTTGGAAAATAAGTTTTTGCTAACCAAGGAGAATTAAAAATGACAGTGNTTTCAATGAGACAAATTACGCCGGTGATTGGTAAAACAGAGTTAGCTACAAGCCGTGTTAGAGCTATGGCTGGAATAGTTGCGCGAGCTGGCGCGAAAGTCAGGATTGGCANCGTTGTTGGCGGAGAAGGCGCAGGTAGTCTTCACATGTATGCAGCTTGGGAAAATTTTGAAGCTTTAAGCAGGGGTACGGTTAAAATCGCATCGGATCCAGCTCGGCAGAAGTTNCTTNATGAGCGTGAGCTAAACCCTGGCGGTGAGATGATAGGACCGGAGGTATATAGAACAGTTTATGGNGATTTAGCCCCTGATTATCCCGTTGTTATGCAGCGTGAGTATTCTGTGCCCAGGGAAAATTTAGTCGACGCTCTTGGGCTGCTGCCAGATATTGAGAAACTTGGTAAGGATCATGATTATAAATTGGCAGCAGTAATACCAGTAATAGCTGATGATCTTGGCCGGATGGCAGTTCTGTATTATTACAAAACTTTGGAAGAGCTGGGTGCTGCAATTGATCAAATTGGTATGTCGGAGGAATTTCAGAANATTGTAGCAAAAGCNAATACTCTTGGAACGCTTACAAAAAGTAGAGTTGTTTGTATTATTTAAAGAAGCAGTAAACAGCAGATTTTATTTGGCCGCTCTCTTTAAAGCGGTCAGATTCTTTGATTCAGTTTTGGAAAAATATTACGTCCCTTCTGCTGAATCCTGTCCTTGAACCGTAAAAAAAGATGCTGACTTTGGCTGTTGGGGCAGTTCCACCTCGAAATCTATCATTCGGGCTGAAGTGACAGCCTGTCCCCGGACAATTTTGCCTTCGTTTAAACTTGGCATGGGATTTCTGGCCAGCGGTACTGCGTCCGCTGCAGAATAAACACAAATATACAAGCCTCTTGGTTTGTCNGAGTGATTAGCTGCTGATCCATGGGCCAACCGGGTATGCATGAGACAAACATCACCAGGTTTTCCCAAGACTGGCACTTGCTTGGCAGCGAGTTTACTTTCCTCTTTGTCACTGACGCGCCCAACAAAGTTCCCGTCCTCATATAATGAATACATCTTNCCCTTATGACTGCAAGGAACCACCATAAGGCATCCATTTTCTTTCGTAACTTCATCAAGCATTAAAAGTGCCGTCACAACATCATCATTAGAGTGAGGGGTAAAAGCAAAGTCTTGGTGGTAATGGACGACAGTGTGGCCTCCGGGGCATTTTAGATTAATTTTGCAATGATGAAATTTGATATTGCTNCCGATGAGATCNCANATCATATCCACCATTCTCGAATCTGACATCACCTCGTAATAAACGGCTGAAATATCGGAAGGATTATTCACTCGTCTAAGGGCAGGCCTTTCAGCCGTATGCTCCGTTCCCATATCAAATCGCGGTCGCCCGTCTACTGTAGGTTGACCATAGGGTTTAGAATAGTTCTTGCTTTCTTCTACCCACTCAAAGATTTCGGCCTTCAATTGTGCAAGTTGGTTCGCCGTGACGGCATTCTCAACCGTCAAATATCCATTTTTCCAAAAATCTTCGATTTGCTCGTTATTTAAAGCTCTGTTCATAAAATATCCCCCTTTGGAGAAAAAGTTATTTCTAATTCAGCACTGAGATCGTAAAACAGACCCAAAAAAAATCATTGATAGAATACAAAAATTTAAAACTGGGAGGCTTTATTAATCGAAAAGTATCTTAATTTTGAAGAAAATACACACTTAAATTGTGTTCGTGTTTTAAAAGGTTAAGATATTTATAATTTTCTTTTTGGGTGAAGAACTCCAGCAGTTTGGTAGATACTTTAAGGAGCCTTTTATTTTGGATATTTTAATACCAGCTTCAGCCGGTGAACTCATTGANAAAATCACTATTTTAGAAATTAAGTTAAAAAATATTGTTGATCCCGTAAAAAATAGAAATATTGCTATAGAACTTGAAGCACTCTCAAAATGTTTCGAAGAAAANATAATTCAAAGCAACGAAATAGAGGANCTTAAAACTAATTTNAAGCAAGTAAATGGGGCGCTTTGGAATATAGAGGATGACATTCGACAATGCGAGCAAGCAGGTGAATTTGGCGAGCAATTCGTAGAGTTGGCCCGCAGT
>NZVJ01000072.1 GCA_002701455.1 Rhodospirillaceae bacterium | reverse complement strand
GCATCATTTAGCTTATTGCGGGGATATGTCATAAAAATTTTTAGAGACCGGTGCCCCTGATCTATAAGTTTAGGCACTTCATCATTCATTACTTCGTCACTTGGGTCGCTGATGATTAAGTGAAAACTATAGTCGATGCAGGATTGCTTCGCACGCTCGTGATATTCTTCTACTACCGGAGTTAGGAGTTCTCCTTTTTCCTGCGCGGCGAAGCAAATAATAGTTGTTGTTCCGCCACAAGCGGCAGATCGTGTGCCGCTTAAGAATGTCTCAGCGTTTCTACCGCCACCGCTTGACCGCTGATCAATATGACAATGGCTATCGATCCCGCCTGGCATTACGAATTTACCTGCGGCATCGATCTCTTGTTTTCCTGTGCCCAAGGCTTCGCCCAATGCGACAATGCGGCCGTCTGTTATACCAACTTCACATTTTGAGATTTCAGCAGCATTCACAATTGTGCCACCACGTATTACCAAATCGAAATCAGACAAAGTCATTCCCCAATCAAAAACTAATTATCCAGTATTCAAAAAATATTTTACACATTTCAAAAACTTATAAGGTTCATGGTAAGATAGCAAAGAGGATTTATGTTTTTTGCTTGAACTCTTTAAAGAACTTTTGGTCTAAAATAGGCATTAGAAATGTCAAATAACCTTGTATTGAGGCATCGTATACCAGCTGACGCAAATACATTTTATCATGCGACAATAGATCCTTCCTCCAACTTTGACGCTCTAAAAGGTGAACTGCAAACCGATGTATGCGTCGTAGGCGGCGGATTAACTGGTGTTTCAGCAGCTTTAAACCTAGCGAAAAAAGGACTTTCCGTAGCATTATTAGAGGCGCAAAAAATCGGTTGCGGAGCATCTGGCCGAAATGGCGGGCATACTGCTAATGGCTTTGGCTCCGACTTAGGGGTGCTGGAAGATATTTTAGGGTTAGAAAACACAAGAATACTCTGGCAAATGGTGGATTCTGCTTTAGGTGAAATCGATGAAAATATTCACAATTATAATATCAACTGCGATAGAAGTTTTGGCTATATTTATGCGGCCAACAACTCATACCAACTGCGAGAATTAGAAATTTTGCACAACCGTCTGCGGACGAAATATAACTATGAGCAAACAACACTTCTCGAAAAATGTGATTTGGACAAGTTAGTTAAAACCACCCGGTATACAGGCGCCCTTTTTGATAAAACTTGCGGCCAAATAAATCCTTTCAAATATCTGCTAGGCTTAACGCAGCAACTTAAAGAGATGAATGTTAGAGTTTTTGAGCAAAGTCCAGCTCTATTGATTTCTCAAACTCCGGATATCAGTGTACATACCAGGGAAGGCTGTATTAAACCAAAATATGTGTTTCTCGCAGGCAATGCTTATTTAATTTCAGATAACGCCCAATTAGTTTCCAAGTCGATACCAGTCACCAGTTTCATAGGCGTTACATCCCCCCTATCAGCAGCATTAATTCAATCCACCCTACCGGGCAATATAACCATCGCCGACTGCAACAAAATACCGGACTATTATCAGATAACTAACGGGGGACGGATGCTCTTCGGCTGCGGTGTTAATTTTTTGGGCAAAGAGCCAAATAATATGAAGCAAATTATCGAGAAGAGAGTTAAACGTTTATTTCCGCAGCTTACTGCATTTGAACTTGATTATACATGGAGTGGTTTAATTTCATCCACAATCAACAAGCTACCACATATCGGCCAGATTAATTCCCAGATCTATTATGCTCAAGGTTTTTCGGGTCATGGATTAGTATTGTCCGGATTAATCGGCAAACTGATCAGCGAAGCAATAACAGGGAATTCCATTGGGTTCGATCTTATTTCGTCCATAGCCCATAGAACTTTTCCCCCTAAACCCATCAAAAATATTACACTTGGCGTGGCTGAGTGTTTTAATAAACTGCGACAACAACTCTGACTAAAATTCATATTATACTAATTATAGGTCTTGCTATTCTTTCCGGAAAAGATATAATTTTCGTTATGTTAATTTGTATATAACGAACCCTGAGTTTTTGAATGATAGATCCATTTGGGCGCACAGTTTCTTATCTTCGCGTTTCGGTAACGGACCGCTGTGATTTCCGATGCACATATTGCATGTCGGAAAATATGACCTTTCTTCCCAAAAAGGATCTGTTGACACTTGAGGAATTGGAAAGACTCTGCAACGTTTTTATTAACCAAGGTGTAAAGAAGTTAAGATTAACCGGGGGCGAGCCTCTCGTCCGAAAAAATATAATGAACCTCATAGCTTCGCTATCTAAACATCTGGTCGCAGGCAGGCTCGAGGAATTAACCTTAACAACAAATGGATCCCAACTGTCTAAATATGCCTACCAGCTAGCGGACCATGGTGTGAAAAGACTGAATGTGTCAATCGATACTTTGGACCCGCATAAGTTCAAAAAAATTACACGATGGGGTGATCTTGGGCAGGTGTTAGATGGTTTAAATGCAGCTAATTCCGCAGGGCTTGATATAAAGATCAATACGGTCGCGCTTAAAGGCACCAACGAAGAAGAATTGAAAGATATGGTAAACTGGGCAGGCAGTAAAGGCTACGATATGACCATTATAGAAGTTATGCCCATGGGTGACATTGGCAGTGAAACTAGAATTGACCAATATTTACCTCTTACTAACGTAAGGAATAATTTAGCTGAGCACTTCACGCTTGAAGATATAGAATACAAAACGGGAGGACCAGCGAGGTATACCCGGGTAAAAGAGACAGGTGGACGACTTGGCTTCATAACTCCCCTTACCCATAATTTTTGTGAGAGCTGCAACAGAGTTCGTGTCACCTGCACAGGAACCCTTTACATGTGTTTAGGTCAAGAAGACGCCGCCGATTTGAGAGCACCATTGCGGGATTCTGAAGGCGACGAGGCTGTAACAGCAGCAATACACGAAGCAATTGCGCGTAAGCCCAAAGGGCACGATTTTATAATTGATCGGAATACTCCGGTAGAACCAGTCAACAGACATATGAGCGTAACCGGGGGCTAAGGCCTTATCAATTTTTATCAAAACCTAAAAGGCAGTCTGGCTTTAAGGCTTCTAGTGGAGCAAAATTTCTCGCCGCATAATATTCTGGTCTAGCAAAACTCTCCCCCTTATTATCAACCGCACTGACGTTTATATACAATAGGAGCCTTCTAAGGGGTGAAATATTTATAGTTGAGCCGTGTACAACCGCCATATTCATTAAAAGAATAGTCCCCGCAGGACCTTCTATTGCTTTAATACCATGCTCATCAACTAAACGAGATAACGTGTCGTCAGTAATATCGTAACGAAATTTGGCAGCCCCTTCATGATCACCAACTTCCTCATCTATAACCGCCTCAGAAACTAAACCGTTTTTATGAGACCCGGGTATTGCAAGTACTGGAGCATTGCACGACGTAACATCGTCTAGAAAAATCCCGACCATAATTCCCCTAGCTTCAGGGATCCCGTCAATTCGGTGGTACGTTCCAAAATCTTGATGCCACTCAACGATAGATCCATTTTTCTGCTTAATATTTATCCGTGACTGATGAACAAATACTTTTGATTCCAAGAGCTGTTCAACAGGATACAATAACTCCGGATGTCGAGTTAATGCTTCGAAACGCTCATCAAAGAGATGCATCCCCCAACACACGTGAGGTGAGCCGTCCGCCTCTCTCGCAACCTCCGGGCCTGGCCTTTTTAAAACTTCCTCGGACGTTCTTTCAAGAACTGAGAGTTCTTCTCGGGAAAAAACACTAGGAAGGACAACCCAACCCTGTTCTTTATACTCAGTAACTTGCTCATCGGTTAATCCCATTACTGTCGTCATCGATTTAATCCATCTAGCATGGACTTTACACCAACCTCTATGAGTAAAAGGTCAAAACCCATTAATAAAACCTGGTACCCCTTTTGAATTTTTTCGTTTCCCTCGCTGGCAGATAAACATAACCCGCCAAGGGCTCCCTTACTTCTTCCTATGCATGCCTCGGCTTCAGCGATTGCTTTTTGTACATCGGGATGATCTCTGTCACCAACATGGCCCATGCTAGCGGCGAGATCCATCGGCGCTATAAAAAACACATCTATACCTTCTACTTTTATTATTTCTTCAATGTTGTTAATAGCGTCTATGTGTTCAATAAGCGAAATGATAACAACGTCATCCGAGCTTTTATAATATTCAATGGGATCTTTTTTCTGCCACCGCATAGGAGCATAGAATGGGCCCCAACCCCTTTCACCTATAGGAGGATACCTTACAGCTGCAACCGCAGCTTCTGCGGTTTCCTTAGAGGTGATCATGGGAAATACAATGCCCATTGCACCAGAATCAAGAACTGGTTTTGTATAAGCTATTGAAGGTTCCATTACGCGAACGACTGGCGAGCACATGGTTCCCGAAGTTGCAGTTATCATATTGTAGCACGATGCTATATCAATGGCGCCATGCTCCATATCAATAAACAACCAATCAAAACCAGAATTCGAGAGCGTTTGCGCCATATTGGTACTAGGCATACTAGTCAAAACACCTGCGCAAACTTTTCCCGACCTTATCCTCTCNCGTAATGGATTAGACATGACGACTACTCCCATTTTTATAAAGATTTGAAATTAGTTTCTTTTTTCCACGATNGATTTTTAGTCCCAACTAAACCCAGGTGTACGAAGATAAAAATGTAATCCTTCATCCTGGATAACAAAGCTTCGCATCCTTCTATTTCCTCTATTATGATGAGAGTGAAGTTCTGCGCCGGGCGTAATTTGCGCCGCTCCACTTACCCATGGCACCTTTTCATCTTCTATCATAGAATGGATGCCCTCACCCTCAATCGCTAACGTTATTGCGGCTCCATTATGACGATGGGGACGTTGGTCGCCGCCAGCTTCAAGTGTATTAATTGCTGTATTAATCATGGGAATTGTATTCCTGCTGGGAGCTGTTGCTGGCGTCGAGAACTGTATGGATACTCCTGACGTTTCTGCCGTTTTTGGACGTTCATAGATCTCAGATAAATGCTTTTCTATTTCCGAGTGCGGCCAATGAACCGTTTCACTTCTAGACATACCGGGCAACGGCGCCTGNAAATTTTCAAATGCGAGAAGTGGNTCGTTCGTGACACAAAATAATATCGCTGTCTTTTGCGCCTCATGCGTAGTTGTATTGCCTCCAGGAAAACAGAAAACGTCTCCAGTTGCCCAACGAACTTTATCTGTATTATTTGTACTTTCTCCATCTCCCGCCAAAACATAGTAAACCTCACCAGACGCAATGAACGAGTGATNTATTTTNTCACCNGTATTTATTCTTATGTAGCGCGCTAAAATAGCTGGTATCGTCGCTGGATAAGCTGTTTCCAATTGGTCAGAAATATCAAGTTCTATCAAACCAGTTTTACCTTCGGGATCGAAAGCCCTGTGCCGTTCATTCAAAAATTGATGGCGAGGCACTGAAGGCCAGGACCAATTGAANAAATTCTCAGGGCTGTTGTAAATTGCTCTTTGTTTTTGTGCTAAGTCACCTGCGTCTTGCTCTTGATTTACACCATTGTTTGAACTCGCTTCCAAAACCATATCCCCCTCCTACGTTGTTCGGTTATGAAGAGTGTATCGTTTTATTTATGAATTTGTCATCGCATTAGCGATACATCTACATACNAGTTTTAATAACAAAAGCTGTTTGCTTAACAATATTTTAGGGAAAGTCTTCTTTTGACGTTATTAATGAAAGTCGCGGCTATTAAAATTCACCCGCGCTATTTTCCCATCGCTCTTTTTATTTTTTGCTGATTGAACTGTATTTTTTGACATTTGAATTTTAGCATTATTAATAAAGTTNCTGCTTGTCACAGGCTGACACTGGTTTTGTTCCGGTAACTCCGATAAATAAAATGTTAAATCTTGTAAATGCTGCACAATCAAGTGCACAACTTCACCCTCGCGTTGTAATTTTCCTGTTACACCTAATAACTTTGCATTCATAACCGCGCGTTTAAAACGCTCAAATTGACGAGACCAAATAACGAGATTTGCAACACCCGTATCATCTTCAATAGTGATGAATAAAACCCCCTTGGCTGTACTTGGACGCTGTCTCACTAAGACCAACCCTGCCACACTAACAAAGTCACCATCATTTAGGCCAGTAAAGACAGAAATTGGCTTGTAAAAACCTTTAGACAAAATGTTACGTAATAAACTAAGAGGGTGCGACTTAAGAGATAATTTAAGAGACGAATAATCATCTATTACCTCTTCACCAAGATTAGCAACTGGCAAACTTACTTCAGGCTCGTTATCGCCAACAAAATTCTTGTCGCCATCTAAAAGGGCATTAAACAATGGTAATTCCTTTTTGTTTCCCTGAGTATTTTTAAATACGGAAGCATTTAGCCCACGCACCTGCCAGAATGCCTGCCNNCGCGAAAGTGAAAGTGATTGAAATGCATCTGCGCGGGCTAANATTTCTAACGTTGCAGGTTGGATGCCTGCACGAATACTNAGTTCTTCTAGATTTCTATACCCTNCTTGCCTATTATTTTCGATAAGAGTNGCCTCCCCTTTTCTTAAACCTTTAATTTGATTCATCCCTAGCCTTAAAGCCAGAACNCCATCTTTTTGGCCTTCCAAGTCACAATCCCAATTAGCCATATTTACATCAGGTGGCAGTACAACAACTCCATGCTCGCGAGCGTCTCGGACAATCTGCGCTGGCGCATANAACCCCATAGGCTGAGAATTCAATAAGGCGGCTGCAAAAGTAGCTGGCATATGGCATTTCATCCAACTCGATATGTACACCAACAATGCAAAGCTAGCCGCATGACTTTCTGGAAAACCATAATTACCAAACCCCTCAATTTGTCTAAAGCAACGCTCTGCGAATGACCTTTCATAGCCTCTTTCAACCATACCAGTGATCATTTTAAGGCCTAGTTTACTAATTTTGTCAGTTTTACGAAACGTGGCCATTGCCTTGCGTAATTGATCTGCCTCATCAGGAGTGAAACCTGCAGCGATAATAGCAATTTTCATTGCTTGTTCTTGGAATAGAGGTACACCCAGCGTTTTATGAAGTACCTCGTGTAATTCCTTAGACGGCAAACAAACGGGCTCATCGCCATTACGGCGCTTTATGTAAGGATGCACCATATCACCCTGTATTGGACCAGGCCTTACTATTGCTACCTCGATAACTAAATCATAGAATGATCTTGGTTTAAGCCGAGGCAGCATTGCCATTTGCGCACGACTTTCCAACTGAAAAACGCCTAGTGAGTCGCCNTTGCACAACATATCATATACTACAGGGTCCTCCGGCGGGATATTTGACAAATCAAGCTCAAGGCCGTAGTGACGGCGGGCTATGTCAAAGCCTTTTCGCAAGCAGCTCAGCATGCCAAGTGCCAACACATCTACTTTCAATATTCCAAGTGCATCTAGGTCATCCTTATCCCATTCAATAACTGTACGGTCCGCCATTGCAGCATTTTCTATTGGAACCAATTCGTCTAATCTATCACGTGTTATTACGAAACCACCAACGTGCTGAGAGAGATGCCTAGGAAAACCGATTAATTCTTTAGCCAGTTTAATAACAAGTCGGAGAACTTTGTCTTTAGGATCAAGGCCAATTTCTAATAATTTTGCAGTAGACATATTGTCGATATTACTGNCGCGAACCTGACTGACTAATACATCGACTATGGCATCTGAGAGGCCCATTGCTTTTCCGGTCTCGCGTATAGCGCTACGCGAACGAAAAGTAACCACTGTTGCGGCTAATCCAGCACGCTCCCTACCATACGTCTTGTAAATGTGCTGAATTATTTCTTCACGTCGNTCATGCTCGAAATCAACATCTATATCTGGTGGCTCTCCACGAGCTTCGCTGATAAACCGCTCAAATAATATCGCAGATTGATTTGGGTCAACTGCCGTTATNCCCAGGCAATAACAAACAGCCGAATTTGCAGCGGAACCACGGCCTTGACATAAAATATTACGCTCACGTGCAAATTTCACTATGTCATAAACAGTTAGAAAATATGGCGCGTATTTTAATCTTNCTATTATATCTAGTTCATACTTTATCTGTTTTTGAACAGCTTTAGGAATTCCTAGTGGATATCTATCAATTGAATAACGCTTTCGTGCTCCTTCCCAAGTTCTGACTCTTAACTCATCTTCCGCACTATTACCCGATTGAGTTAGAACACTTGGATATTCATATATTATGTCAGCCATTGAAAAATCACATCTGTCAGCTATCTCGATTGTCTTGGCAATAGCATTCGGATATTTCTCAAATCCGTTTTTCATTTTCAGGGGAGACTTTAGATAACGCTCCGCATTTAACTCGAGTTCGAAGCCAGCTTGCGATATAGTGCATTGTTTACGTATACACGTTAAAAGATCTTGAAGCGGTCGACGACTAGGTTCGTGATATAAAATGTCATTAGTTGCAACCATTGGCGCACCAGATTTTTCAGCTAATCTTTGCAATGCCGACAGTCTAGANTCATCATCCTCTCTATAACATAAGGAAGCGCCGAGATAGACTGATCCGGGCACGTGTTCCACCCATTTTGAAAGCTCATCTGCAAATTCCGAGTCTATTTTGTTTTGGTCTACATATACCTTTGGCGCATTAAATGATAATGGAGGTAGGATGATTAAGATTTGCCCATGTAAATATTCAGCAATATCTGCACGCCACAATTTACACATTGACTTTCGGGCTCGGCGCTTACCTANTGTCAGNAACCTTGTTAATCTACTNTATGCGTTGCGGTCTTTTGGCAAACATATAAAATTAGCNCCGTCTTCAATATCTATCCGTGCCCCTATGATTGCCTGAATTCCTATGGCCTTAGCTGCTATGTGAAANCGAACTGCNCCAGCGAGTGTGTTACGGTCCGTCAAGGCTATGGCCCTGTAACCAAGAAACGCCGCCTTTTCAATGAGTTCTTCTGGATGGGAACCGCCTTCGAGAAAACTGAAATTGCTCAGTGCATTAAGCTCGGCATATTCTGCTACATATTTTTTCATCATATGACTTCTTAGGCAAAAAAACCGTGCAGATACCAATGTGAGGTTTCACTATTTTTTTTCAGNAATTCCTTAAATAACCAGTATCGACACCCATGAATGTCTTCAACTCTAAAATAGTCGCGTGTCAGATGGTAATTTTCCATGCACCACCATTCTGGACTAATACGCTCTGGACCGTTAACTCGCCTTATTTGTATATTGTTATGGCGCCATCCAAAATTCTTGGGCCTGCCACGCTTGCATAACAAAATAGAGTCTAGACGCTCTGGAGTATCTACTAGGCGTAACGGCCGCACAGCCAAAAAACAATCCAGCGGCCGTTGTACCTTTCCGCTCGTTCTAGGTATCTCTAGATTAGAAANGGCGTTCCATTTGGTTTCAGAACGTTCTGGACAGTAACTTTCTTTTAATGAATGTAATGTTACTGAACTAACACCAAACCTATTTGTTAGACTATCAATAAGTTCCGGTAATCTCAGCTGGAGTGTTTCACTTTCATTATTTAAATAGACTTGCTTATGTTGAATAACATCAGTTTCCGTTGCTTCTAGCGTAACAACGTCAACTCCCGTNTCTAATAGGCAATTATCGATTTTTTCGGAGAATAATCTCAAAACTATAGCTGAGTTTTGGCTTACTTGACTGGTCCTGATTTTTAAATCTTGGATCCTGCCATCAATTTTGTACAAATTAAGCCGTAGCTGCCTTATACCTAACGAACGCATTACAAGCATCTCAATTACCTGAGAAAGTAAATGACTAAAAATTTGTTTTATTGATTCTGAAGTACTAACCGGATCAGTTAAAACCAATCTTGCCAAATATGGTGAATGCAATGTTTGTGGCGACACAGATTCTTTTTCTATGCCNAATGCTTGATTTAAGCGAAGTCTTACATTCTTACCAAATCTAGCCCGAAGAGGGGCTCTTGGTACTGAAATTAATTCACTAATTTTTCGCAACCCAACTTTACTCAAATCGTCAACTGTATCCGTTGGCAAACGTAAAGCAGATAAGGGCAGTTCAGAAAGAGCTGCTTGCTGCTCGCCTGGCGCAATTACCTGAGATACACCCTTATTACAATGTGCTACAGCCCAAGCACTACCCGGTGTATCAGAAATAGCACCGAACGCTGTCCAGCTCATCTCTGTTAAACGTTTAATAATGTCATTTAGAAGAGCAGCTTCTCCACCAAAAAGGTGGGCACAGCCTGTAATATCCAGCCAAATTCCAGCATCCCCTATCACCGTATTTTCCCTATCAACAGCGACAAGCGGCGTATATCGTCCACACCAGTCCGCCAGGGCTTCAATCGTCATTTGATCTGCAATCAGGTCTATTTCAAATATCGATAAATTTGGACACACTGCTAGGGCATCTTCAAGCGATCGTCCAAGCATAACGCCTATTTGCGATGCCAAAGAACAAGAAGCAACAACAACTCTCCGTCCTGTCTGATCTTGAACAATTANCATACCTGACAAATTATTGTGTTTTTCTCTTTTCTTGTTNTCGATACGCTTATGCCGTTCAATCGAAAGGTAAGGAAACCAGAGATAAAGTAATCGCCTTCCGGATTTNATTTGTTCTTGTTTTGTTCTCATTTTTAGAGAGTAATCATACCATTGCAAAAAATAAACAATCTTTTTCACATAACATTACCGTGATCGCGCAGACTGCTATTGTGAGAGAGCTAACTTAATTTTCCGCCCTTTGTTGGATGATATCGCTATAGGCTACGTTCACTGTAGCCATCTTCTCTGTCGCCTGACGCACAAACTCCTCCGGCATTCCGCTGGCTACGAGCTTATCCGGATGATTTTCCAAAGTAAGCTGTCTGTAGGCAAGTTTTACTTCCTCATCTGAAGCGGATTGATTAACACCCAAAATACTATATGGGTCGTCTGCTTTTGATACATTATAAATTGCTAACAATCGCCTAAATTGAACTTCATCAAATCCGAAGATCTTAGCCACCTTCTCCAAATAATCAATTTCTTCTGGGTTAACAACGCCATCTGCCTGGGCAATATAAATTAAGCTTCCTAAAAGCTCCTCTAAAACTGGAGATTGAGGGTTAAATAATTTTTCAATCTGTCTCGCATAAATTTCAAAACCAGCAACATCCCTCCGCGCCAAATCCCAAACGCGTCCAACATTCTTAATTTCTTTTTCAGATATATGAAAAATTTTACGAAAAGCCGCAATTTCATCCTTCGTTACCACCCCGTCTGCTTTCGCCATCTTAGCCGAGAGAACAATAACCCCAATTGTAAAAGCTATCTTCTGCTTTGATGCTTCCTCATCTATGGGCGCATCTCCATAATTTAATGCTATTTTATCGACTGCATGCCCCGCTGCCGTCCCTACCAAAGCACCAAGAGGACCGCCGAGAGCAAGCCCCGCTGCGCCACCTATGATTTTACCCCAAATGCTCATAATATCATTTTAGTCCAAAAGTGATGAGGCAAAGTTTTTCAAATAAGTACTCTTTTTTTTCGTAAACTGCTATTTTTTTAATCCTCCTAGAAATATTTCATTGGTTAATAATCTCTGCCAGATTTTGTGTATTGATAAAATTTTGTCCTTAGNAATTAATTTATATTTGATATAATAATAGGNTAAGATCTCGCANCCGATAGGATTTAATGTTTTCGGGGAAGATAGATGCACGTCGACGCAATACCCTCAGATGCGATAACTCGTGAAAAAGTGATTGGAATAATGGTACAACGGTTTGGCGATCAATTTACGACAGCCGATGCTATTAGAGAAAGACACGGGAAAGGGGAAAGTTATCACAGCACAGCTTCACCAGATGGCGTCTTTTTCGCAAAATCCACCGAAGACGTTGCTGAAGTCGTTAAAATTTGTGCAGATCACAAATTCCCTATTGTACCGTTTGGCGTGGGCACCTCATTGGAAGGCAACATCGCAGCCTTAAAAGGTGGAATATGTATCGATTTATCTATGATGAAAGAAGTTTTAGAGATCAACGAGGAAGACCTGGATGTTAAAGTAGAGGCTGGCGTTACTCGCAAGCAACTTAATGACCACTTGAGAGACACCGGGCTATTTTTTCCGATTGATCCGGGAGCCGATGCATCAATTGGCGGCATGGCGGCAACGCGAGCATCTGGCACCAATGCTGTGCGGTACGGTACTATGCGGGAAAACGTTCTATCTTTGACCGTTGTAACGGCTGATGGCCGCATTGTACAAACAGCAAGGAGAGCCAAGAAATCCTCTGCCGGTTACGACCTTACCCGACTATTTGTAGGTTCTGAAGGCACCCTGGGCATTATAACGGAAATACGGTTAAAAGTTTATGGTATTCCAGAATCTATCACATCAGCTGTATGTCAATTTGAGGATCTAGAAAGTGCTGTGAACACATCTATCCTGATAGTCCAAACGGGTATTCCAGTAGCAAGGATGGAATTACTGGACGATGTCCAAATGGGGGCATGTATAAGTTATTCAAAATTAGAAGGTTATGAAGAAAAGCCTACTATATTTTTCGAATTTCACGGCACTAAAGCGGGGGCAAAAGAACAAGCGGAAACTGTTCAAGGGATAGCCGAGGAGTTCGGAGGGTCCGCTTTTCAATGGACATCCAAGATGGAAGATAGAAATAAGCTTTGGCAAGCTAGGCATGACGCTTATTACGCTGCAATCGCTCTCCGATCAGGGTGCCAAGGCTGGGCAACAGATGTATGCGTTCCTGTTTCACGTTTAGCTGAGTGCATAAACGAAACAAAAGATGACCTTAAAAAAACAGGACTAATTTCGCCGCTAGTTGGACATGTGGGAGACGGTAACTTTCACATGCTGTATATCGTTGATCCTGACAACAAAGACGAAATGGCAAAAGCCCAGGAGCATTCAGACCGAATGGTGATGCGAGCATTGGAAATGGGGGGAACCTGTACAGGAGAACACGGCGTCGGCTACGGTAAGATACACTTTTTGACTGACGAACATGGTGACGCAATGTCTTTGATGCGATCTTTAAAAACAGCCTTTGATCCAGATAATATCATGAACCCTGGTAAAATAGTTAACATCTGAGAGAAATTAATCAGCGCATGACCCCACTATCCATTCAGATATCCATTCTGAAATTTTATCTGAATGACGGTCCATCATAAACATGTGAGAAGCGCCTCCAAAACCAACGTCAGGAAGTGAAACAAGCGAGGCATTTCCTCCCAAAGAATTCAGATGCCTGCACAATTCGGCGGCTTCATCTCGTGCGTCTCGCCACCTCTCCGATTCATCTATAAAATCCCCTAATAAGATAAGCCATGGAGCTTTTCCGGCCACCCTTCCGTCTATATCACTAAAGCTTGGCCAACCTGATGCTTCCAAACATACTAACCCTTTAATAATATCTATATTTTCAACAGCAGCTTTGGTGCCAAGAAAGCCACCTTGACTATGACAAATAAGGACGCTCGGTCCAATTTTTTTTAACGCATCTCCAATACCTCGCACTTGAGCCTGGGATGTGCTAGTCCATCTCGGTACAAATTGCCTTTGAAAGGCCTCCATAGCATCTAGAGGAAATTCAAGGCCTTTAAATGGCATGCCAGTTACAAAATCTTCCGGTTTCCCAAAGCGAAAAATATCCCAAGCTTCTTTTAATGTTCTTTGAATAGGTTGACCTTCCCAAACATCTTCGATCGCGCAAAATCCTGAACGACCGCGTTCCACATTGTCTAGAACATAAACAGCGAACCCTTGGGACAAAAAATTGTGCAGCCAGCCAGGGCGACCATCCGGTGTTGTTTCCCAACAAGCTCCCGTTAAGCCGCCGCCATGCAACAACACCAACGGCGTCTGAAACTTTAGGTTTTCTGGAATAAAATATTGAACATAAACCTGTTCTATTAAAAATTCTCCATTTGGGTCCTGCTCGTGAGAAGCAGTTTCTGTAAACCAAACTGTGCGTTTTGGCTGGCCGCGGACTTCAACAAACCTGCCTCCAACATGAAAACTCCCAAAGTCGCTTAAACGGTACATGCTTTTGATCACCCTTTAATATTATCTAATCTGCATTCTAACCCATTGGGTTTTTGCTGACATCGCTATTATAAGTATTTTATTAATACTTATAATTAAATATCAAAAATTGGCTTTAATGGAGAGAGCAATGCGCTGGGTTAGAGTAGAAACTGAAAACGGACCGTCGTATGGGATTATTGACGGCGATATTGTTTCTCTTGTTAAAAATTGTCTTTTTGATGACATTGAATTTACTGGCGAGAACATAAATTTGGACAGTGCAAAACTCATGGTTCCATTAGTACCAAAAACTTTTTATGCGGCTGGCCTTAATTATGCTCAGCACGTCATTGAGCAAGCTAAAGCTAACAATCGAGAACCTAACATTCCAAATGAACCGCACATTGGCTACCGCGCGACTAATGCTTTGATTGCGCATGGAGAGCCAATAATCAAACCAAAAGACGCTTCTGATGAATTTCAATATGAGGGAGAGTTAGTTGTGGTAATTGGTAAAAGGGGGAAAAATCTATCCGAGGATGAAGCCCTTGATATTGTTTTTGGGTATAGCATCGGAAATGATGTCAGCGAACGAAAATGGCAGAGAGAAGATAGAACGATGTGGCGCGCAAAAAATACTGATACTTTCAAACCGATGGGGCCCTGGATAGAAACTGAAGTGGAGCTTAATAACTTATTAACAACTGTAAGAGTAAATGATCGTGAAGTTATCTCTTTTCAAACAAATAATATGATTTTCGGTGTGCAAAAATTCATAAGTGCAATGTCAAAATATTTGACACTAATTCCAGGAGACATGATCTGGATGGGCACAGAAGGGCATTCGAAAAATTTAAGCCCGGGTGACGTTTGTGATATTTCTATTAGCGGCATTGGAACGTTGAGCAATCCCGTTGTCGCGGGTGTCTAATATTTTAAGCTAACTATTTTTCCAGAAACCAATACCGTTGAAGTCTCAGAGCTTTATTACTTAAATAATTTTATAATACTACTTGGATTACCGTTGGAAATGCTCAGCGCTTGTCTTGATAATTGGGTTTGAACACTAAGAGCTGTATTTCGGATAACATCGCGCTCAATATCGCTTTCAACCAGATTACCAAGATTTTTTAACAGTGTTTCGTTAAAGTCTTGAAGTCCTTGCTGTCTAAAACTTATCGCCCTATCAGACGCNCCTAGTGATACAGTCGCGTCTGACAACGCAGTTTGAAACGACTTGAACTCACTCTGTAGGATTGAATTTGGATCACCTATTCTAACACCGTTTTGGATTGCCTGTTCAAGAGAAGNAACTGCTGCGCCAAGCGAAGATTGAGATGTCACGGTTACTTTATCGCCAGCTTCTGTAGCCACGACACTTAAATCTTTTGCACTAGCACTTAAAAGATTAACGGAATTAAATTCGCTGCTCGNAANGAATTNTTGAGCTTGCTTCAACAAGTTTTCAAGATCTTTTGTGATAGATTTTACCTCAGAATCCGAATTATTGGAATTTGCTAGAGATATAAGTTTCTCTTGAATACTTGTAGTTAATTCCGAAAGATTTTTTACNCCCAATTGAGCCACAGCTACAGCACCGCGTGAATTACCCAGATTTTGGGTCAAGGTTGACGATACCCCTAATTTACTTCGAAATGTTTGGTCTATTATTGTCTTCGCTGTGATCGATCTTTCGGTCACATTTCCACCCGCCCCTAAGCGGTTAATAGTTTTATTAGAAGATTCTTCTGCAGAATTAATGCTTCTCAGAGATTTGAAAAACTCTGCGCTTCCTGCCAACGGGGTGATNGCCATGATTACCTAATCTCTAAATTCAAAAGTCATAATCATTTTTCTATGACGTAGCATAATTTATGATTTGGATTGAATCAATAATCCTAATAATCTTTACTTTTTTTGCTAACAAGCGCTCCAATTGAGTGAATTAAACCAGTAAATCAATCGCGACCAAACAGAAAGGTCTTCAGCTAATGAAATTTGCGCTACATTTTGGAAATTTAATTTGCCCTGATCCAACTAAGGCAAAGAGATTAGCAATTACGGCNGAANCAGCAGGGTTTGANTCTATTTTCGCTGTAGAACACGTTATTATCCCGTCAAACTATTCTACAAAATATCCTTACAACGCAACAGGGCGNCTGCCTGGAAATGAAAAAACTGAATGGCCTGACCCACTGGCTTGGCTCACTTTCGTCGGGGCTGTAACCGAAAAGATCAAATTAATCACCGGAGTCCTTATCCTTCCNCAACGTAATCCTGTTATATTAGCAAAACACCTTGCCACAATTGACAGATTGACAAATGGCCGACTTGAGCTTGGCGTTGGCGTGGGGTGGTTACGGGAAGAATTTAATGCTTTGAATGTACCATTTGAGCAGCGNGGCGCGCGAACGGACGAATATATTCAAGCTATGCGCAAATTATGGCAGGAAGATGGAGCAACGTTTAAAGGCAAATTCATAGAGTTTGANTCTATAAACTGTAATCCCAAACCNATTGGCAAGAAATTGCCNATTATTATTGGCGGACATTCAGCAAGAGCCGTTAGACGAGCTGCCCGTTTTGGCGATGGTTTTTTCCCCGCAACCGGCATGCAGACTGATGTTGCAGCAATTTTGGATTTATTACAGGAGGAAATGCATAAAATTGGGCGAGACCCAAAAGACATAGAAATAATGACTGGTTGCCCGGAAGCTTTACCAGGCTCAGGCCATGACGCGCTAAAAGCAATAAAGGAAAAGCAAAAACAAGGAATACAAAAAGTAGTATTGCCTTTAGATCCATTCTTACCCGATATGGAGCCAAGCATTCTACGTTTTGGCGAAGAGATTATTGAGAAGACAAAATGATAACCACCTTCAATATTTAACGCTCAACCTTTACAAGGTAAAAATATATTAGATACAGTAAGGCTGGGCAATTTTGGCTGAAATGTCTTTGCCACACTTTTTGTTTGCCTTAATTGTTTGGGAAAGAAAATGTCGCAAAATAATTTGAAAAATATCACCGAAAAGAAATTAGCTCCATTAAAAGTTTACTGGCAGCCAGGTTGCTCTAGCTGTCTGAAAACGAAGGAATTTCTCCTGGAACATGGCGTAGCATTTCAATCCGTCAACGTATTGGAAGATGAAGCTGGATTTGAAGAACTTCAGGCGTTGGGATTGAAACTCGTTCCTATCGTAGCTAGAGGAAAAAACTGGGCAAACGGAGCGGTGTTTAGAGACGTCGCGAAGGTAGCCGGCTTCAAATATGATGGTCACAAGATGCTTCCCCCAGAAGAAATTAAAGACAAGGTGATACTTATTCTACAGGCAGCACTTAGGTATTTAAATCAAATACCAGAAGACAAGTTAGATGAGATCCTTCCCGGGAGACCTCGATCCTANCGCCAACTTGTCTACCATGTACTCAGTATCCCGAATGTTTTCTTGGATCGGGTGGAGCATAACGCTCCCTACACTTATGATGCTCTAAAGTCTATTTTACCTAGTGAGTTAAATAACAAAACCGATTTAGTAGCATTTGGCAACCAAGTCATAGATCGCTTCGATTCATGGTGGAAAGGGCCGGGAAACACTACAAACTTCAACCANCCTGGCAATGTTTATTATGGAGAAGTAACTCTGCATGAGGTGCTAGAAAGAACAGGCTGGCACTCAGGCCAGCATACTCGTCAAATTATCTTATTGCTTAGAGAAAAACTTAATATAGACCCAGACGGAGCACTTACGGATCAGGATTTTCAAGGTTTACCCATGCCTAAAAATNTCTGGGANAATGAACGATCATTCGACGAAAATGCTTTCTCANAAAAAGCAGAAACCTGGGAAGACACCAAAACTCGTTAGAAAANTTATATCNACTACGCGCTGTGCTAAAGTTGAAANCTCAGGNTANNAATAACGCAGGTANTAAAAANTTTTTNTCTTCTGTAAAGATTTTTATTTAATAAAGGTCTGTAATAATGAAACCAATCAAAATAATGGCCGCGTCGGGAATGCTAGGTTATGGGTTNACGGAAGAGGCGTTCAATAATGGGCTAAGTTTAGGTATTGATCTAATCGCCTGTGATGCTGGATCGGCGGACCCAGGGCCCTATTACCTCGGCAGCGGTACCCCCTTTGTATCAAGGATTGCTGTTAAACGCGATTTAGGTTTGATGGTTAATGGAGGCGCTAAGGCAAAAATCCCGGTATTCATTGGATCAGCGGGTGGAAGCGGCTCTGATAAGCAGGTCGATTGGACACTCGAAATTCTTGAAGAAATCTGCAAAGAACAAAAAATTAATCCTAAAGTCGTTGTTTTGAGAAGTGAACTTAATCGCGAATTTTTAACAACAAAATTAAAATCTGGAAAAATTCTGCCACTCGGCCCTATTAAAAATGTAAATGAACATGATGCGAATGAGACCCATAGAGTAGTCTCAATGATTGGCGCAGAACCCTTCCAACAAGCGCTGGAAGAAGGAGCTGATATTGTGATAGCAGGTCGTTCTAGCGACGCCGCAATATATGCAGCACTGCCCCTTATGAGGGGTGCTGACCCAGGACTATCCTGGCATATGGGTAAAATAATAGAATGTGGAGCTCAAGTTATAGAACCAAGGGAGGGGCAAGATTGTGTTATAGGGACAATCTACCAGAACCATTTCACTATCGAGCCGGGACACCCGGACCGACGCTGCACACGAACACGAGTAGCAGCGCACACATTATATGAAAACCCAAGCCCATACGAACTGAAAGAACCTAACGGAACGCTCAACACAAAGTCCGCAACTTTTGAGCAACTTGACGAGAGAACCGTACGAGTATCCGGCAGCAAATGGGAACCATCAACCAGGTATACAGTTAAGCTTGAGGGAGTTAAAAAATTAGGTTTTAGAACAGTCTTCATCGCAGGTGCACGGGACCCAATACTGGTCAGCGGTATAAATAATTTTATCGAGGCCTGCAAAAAAAGAATTGCCAGAGATTCAAAAGCCATTGGGGTGAAAGAAAAAGACTATACCCTGGAAATCAAAGTCTATGGGAAAAATGCGGTTATGGGAAAAAACGAGCCGTTAAGAGAGCAAAGCGCCCATGAGGTCGGTATTCTTGTTGATGTCGTAGCTGTTGATCAAGATACCAGTAAAGCAGTGTGTGCTAAAGCACGATACAGTCTTCTGCATACTGACTTTCCAGGTAGAATGTGTATATCCGGAAACTTAGCTATCCCGTTTTCACCCTCCGACTTGTCAGCAGGCGAAGTATATGAGTTCAACATATGGCATGTTATGGAGTGCAACGATCCAATGGAACCTGTAAGAATGGAGTTTTTCGTTCCCAACCGTAATGTAAAAGAGAATAGCAATGCCAAAACTTCATGAGTTGGCCAAAGTTATACGGTCGAAAAATGCGGGTGCCCTGCTACTCACGTTAGATATAATGTTCGATAACGAAGAGGCCTATAAAAAAGTTTTTAATTCGAGAATATTGACGCCACGTTCAATAGCTTCCTTATATAACCTCAGTGACAATCAAGTCGAGATTATCCCTTTCGAGGTGGCACTAGCAATTAAAATAACCATCCCAAGGCATACAATTGCTGGTTCCCCCGGCGATAGCGATGTCTACGGTGCCCAACAACACGCACCCTTATTGGATATTGAGATAGCCGAAGATTAAATGTATTTTGGAGNANTTATCNAGTTTATCAANACCANTGCGACAAGCACNATTTTTTAATCATAAAGTAGCTTNAAACCTAACAACAGAATACAGACNAACTCAACTTAGGCTAATTAATGATAATTACTTTTGAGCNAGCACTTGATGAGATTACCACTAATTACTACGTTATACCTTTAAGGGTGGGTAATAAATTATGTTTGCAATTATACAACTGATCGACTCCTTAATAAGCCTCTACTTATGGTGTCTCTTTATATTTGTCATCCTAACCTGGCTTATTCAGTTTGGCGTTGTTAATACACAAAATCGACTAGTTTACTTAGTTGTCGACTTTTTATACAAAATCACAGATCCAGTCCTGCGCCCGATAAGAAACTTTCTACCAAANCTGGGCGGTATAGATATCTCACCTATTATTTTGGTGTTGGCGCTAATTTTTATACGAAATCTAATCGTCGTAGACCTTGCAAAGCTGCTTTAGTTATCTTTCGAGTACTCATTCAGCTTCCAACTTTTTTATACATTGCCAAATTAGATGCATCCTTTTTATTAATTCACAGAACAAATCACTGAGGCACCAATTAGCCCTAGTGAAATGCCATTTTATTAATTTTCCAAAAATTTAATTGAAAATTTTTTTATTAAGGGCGATTTTGTTTAAAAAATATTTGCTCAATACAACCGATTTTAAGGTTTTCAAAAACAGAGAGGCGAACTCAAGTGACAAAAATATTAGACGGTAAGGTTTTCGCCAAAAATTTAAGAGAANAATTAACGCAAACGGTCTCGNCCTTNCAAAAAGAGTATGGTGAGGTACCAGGACTAGCTGTTGTTCTTGTTGGCAACAACCCAGCCAGCGAGGTGTATGTTCGAAACAAAGGTATTCAGACAAAAGAATGCGGAATGCGATCCTTTGAGCACAAGTTACCATCAACGATACAACAAGAGGACCTACTCAAAGTAATTTACCAACTTAATGAAGACCCAGAAGTCGANGGAATTCTGGTTCAACTTCCTCTTCCCGACCAAATTGATGCNCAAAAAGTCCTCGANACAATAGACCCGGCGAAGGATGTTGATGGATTTCATATAATTAACGCAGGCCGNCTGGCTACNGGTGGTGAAGCTCTCGTTCCATGTACCCCGNTAGGATGCCTCTTGTTGCTCAAGGATCATTTCGGAGATCTAACAGGGAAAGATGNTGTANTAATTGGGCGCTCTAATATAGTTGGAAAACCTATGGCCGCGCTTTTGATCCGTGAAAGCTGCACCGTAACGATCGCGCACTCAAAAAGTCAGGATCTCAAAGCAATTTGTAAAAGGGCAGATATNCTGATTGCAGCTGTCGGCCGNCCGGAAATAATAACAGGAGATTTTATCAAAAAAGGCGCAGTTGTTCTTGATGTTGGAATAAACCGTATTCCAGCCCCGGAAAAGGGTGAGGGCAAAACGAAATTAGTAGGTGATGTCGCGTTTGAAGAGGCGAAACTGCAGGCAGACGCAATTACACCTGTTCCAGGCGGGATCGGCCCTATGACCATAGCCGTTTTATTAAGAAACACGATAGAAGCCGCATGTCGCCGTCGTAATTGGGTTTACAACTTATAAAGACAAACCTAGAAGAGAAAGAAACAGAGCGTATTTCATGCAGGTATTCTATTCACCAAAAACGAACAAACATTCACCCAAAAGTTTTATAAGCCGAGGTAACCTTATCCAAAGCCCGGAAAGAGCAGAACGAGCTACCATTTTAAAATCTGCTGCTGAGAAAGCCGGACACCGAATTGTGGAAATATTGCCAGAAAAATCGCAAAATACGCTGGATATTCATGACGAAGGTTACCTTCGTTTTCTTCAGTCAGCATGGGACAAATGGTCAGTTTTGGATGAGAGAAGCGAAGAAATTATTCCTAATGTTCATCCTGGCAGAAACATGAGCGCATCACCAAAAGCAATTGTTTCAGCAGCTGGACATTACCAAGCTGATACAGCATGTCCTATTGGGGCTGGTACTTGGGAAGGCGCCAAGGCATCTGCAGATACAGTCATAGCTGCAGCGACAAATCTCTTTAAGCGATATCGAGACAATGAACCAGAAGATTTTGTTTATAGCCTTTGCAGGCCCCCCGGCCATCACGCTTATGCAGATCAAGCCGGCGGGTTTTGCTTCCTCAATAACTGCGCCATCGCAGCTGATTTTTTTATAAAGCAGGGACTAGAAAAAGTTGCCATACTTGATGTGGATGTCCATCACGGAAATGGTACACAAGGCATTTTCTATGAACGCTCAGACGTATTAACAGTGTCACTTCACGGCAATCCATCTGAGTATTATCCATTCTTCGCTGGTTACAAAGACGAAGCTGGTATTGGCCGGGGGACCAATTTTAATATCAATTATCCACTTTCAAAAAACACAGGCAATGCTGACTACATGAAAGTCCTCAAAGTTGCCCTTAAACAAATAGAGGCTTTCGCTCCACAAGTCCTAATAATCGCTTTAGGTTTAGACGCTTCAGTTGAAGACCCTCTGGCATATCTGTCATTAACCACTGAGGGGTTTTTAGTTTTAGGCAAGTTGATTTCCAGTGCAGAATTGCCAACGCTTTTTGTGCAGGAGGGAGGGTATATATCGCCTGTTTTAGGTGAAAATCTTGTTGCCACTCTAAAGGGTTTTGAAGACAATAGATAGATAAGTGTCTACTGCACGCAATGCACAAGTTGAAATTCCTCTATTGGAGAATAAACGGAGCTATCCTTCTGTTTGATACTTTCAAAAAGAGTGAAACTCTCAATTAAAAAAGACCGCGTTTTAAAGAGATTATTAAACTGAATGAAACCTGCAACGTCCTCCGGGCGTGCATTTTTTAATCTTGCCAGTGTGACGTGTGGGTTAAACTCTCGTTTATCCTGAGAAACATTATTTCTCAGCAGACAGTTTTTTATCTTTTTTTGCAGAATAGAAAGTGCAGTTTTATCTGTTACGTTAACCCAGACTGACCTGACGCGGCCCGCCGATGAAAAATGGTTTATACCTTGTAATTTTATGCAGAATGGAAAACTCCTTAGATCACGCAGCATCTCTATAATATTATCTAGAACAACAATTGAAACATCACCAATGAAGCTCAAGGTTACGTGAAAGTTTTGCGACGGAACCCATTTTGCTCCCCTAAGACCAAATTGCAAGGCGGCCAATTCTTCTACTATATCGCTTGGAAAACTAAGCGCGATGAAGATTCTTTTCATTGATCAACCTTCAAATATCATAAATTTCCTATCCGTGATATTAGTTCCTTTACGTAAGGCTTAATCCTTCTAACGATTTCGGCTACACCTTCTCCAGTCGGATGTATACCATCCAACTGGTTTAGATCTGATACACCAGCCACACCATCTAGAAAGAATGGATAAAAAACAACATCGAAGTTTTCTGCTAATTCTTCATATGTTTTATTAAACTCGGAACCATATTCTCTGCCCAAATTAGGCGGGGCAAGCATACCGGCGAACAGCACTGGGATTTCTTTAACACGGAGTTGATCCAGAATTCTTTCTAAATTCCTTTTTGTCGTAGAAGGACTAATACCCCGGAGTCCGTCGTTAGCTCCTAATTCTAAGATAACAGCATCCGGACCACTGGCCAGCGACCAGTCAAGACGAGTGAGCCCTCCGGCACTTGTATCACCAGAGACCCCTGCATTGATAAGTGAAACATTGTACCCTTCATTCTTGAGTGTTTTCTGCAATTGGGTCGTAAAGTGCTGATTTTCAGCAAGCCCATAGCCGGCGATTAAAGAATCGCCGAGAGCAAGAACCTTAATTTCTTTAGCCAGGCACTCCAAGGATATCAAAAGCTGCAGCGAGGCAATACCTCCCAAAAAAAGGCCCCGAAATATTTGTTTGATCTGCATCCAAAAGGCCCCATATCTACTTGCGTCAGCTTCTACAATTTTATAATTGATAATAGATGATATTTACCATGGAAAAATCGTTAACATGACCATTATAAAGACTCCCCCTGATAATAAAAAGAAAAGTGTTCCGCTGATCTCTTTAGACGACGTAAAGCTGGACCTTGAAAGTGGAGCTGGAAAAGTAAATATTCTAAAAGGCATTAATCTAAGAATACATGAAGGTGATAGTGTGAGTATTGTTGGCCCTTCAGGAGCTGGCAAGACTTCGCTAATGATGGTTGTCGCAGGTATCGAAGCAGTAAGCTCCGGCAAAATTAATGTTTCCAACCATGATCTATCTAGCCTTACAGAAGACCAACTTGCGCGATTCCGACGCGATAATGTTGGTATCGTTTTTCAGGCGTTTCGATTAATCCCTAATATGACCGCCTTGGAGAACGTCGCTTTACCCTTAGAAATGGCAGGAAATAAAAACGCTTTTTCGGACGCGAGAAAGGGGCTCGAGCTAGTAAAACTATTAGACCGGGAAACACACTATCCCGATCAATTATCAGGCGGCGAACAACAACGTATTGCGATAGCAAGGGCCTTTGTAAAAAAACCAAAAATTCTACTAGCTGATGAACCAACGGGTAACTTAGATGAAAGAACAGGCGAAACGACGATTAACCTTCTTTTCGACTTGCAGGCTTCTTATGGAACAACACTTTTATTAATCACACACGATCACCAGCTCGCAANGAAATGTGATCGCACGCTGTCTATGTTGGACGGTCTCCTTCTAGAAGAGTGAAGGAGAAATTGATTGATGCCTGATATCTTAAAAAACAGTCTACCAGTATTTGTGACCCTAGCTTTTCGCGAATTAAGGGGTAGTAGGGGGAAATTTAAAATATTTGCGGCATGTTTAATCCTTGGCGTCGCAACAATCACAGGAATTGGCTCTATTTCAGCCAATTTATCATCCGGGGTAGATAATAACTCGCGGAGTTTATTAGGTGGTGACATATCATTGGAGCTCTCTCACCGTCCTCTGTCACCAAACATAATTCAATTTCTGAAAACAGTTGGTTCGATTTCTCATATGAACACATTAAGAGCAATGGTGCGGCCTTCTAAAGGAAAAAAACGGACACTTGTAGAACTTAAATCCGTCGACAACTTTTATCCTCTGGCGGGAAATTTAATACTTAAACCATACATGCCTGTAGCTGCCGCCCTGAACCCGCCGGTTGGCCCGGCTGGGGCCGTCGTAGACCGAGCACTTTTACAGCGAATGGGGCTCAATATCGGTGACAAAATAGAAATTGGCAATAATTCTTTCGTTATTAAAGCCGAGCTGGTAAGAGAACCCGATAGGATAATTCGTTTTACAACTTTCGGACCGCGCGTCCTCATTCATTCCAAATCACTTGCAAAAACAGGGCTCTTGGTTGAGGGAAGTCTTGTTAAATATATTTATAAAATCAGCTTGTTTAACAACAAGTCAGCCAATGAAGTCATAAAGACCCTTAACAAGAAGTTTCCATCTACCGGCTGGCGAATACGAACAACCGATAACGCGGTTCCAGGTTTCGATCGTTTTAACAATCAAGTAACTCAATTTTTAACACTTATTGCTTTTACTACTTTATTAGTTGGAGGACTTGGAATTGGCAATTCAGCCAAAAACTATTTGGAGCAGCGCGTTTCTACAATAGCGACACTAAAATGTTTGGGTGGTGAAAACAAATTAGTATTNNAAATTTACTTCACTCAAATGTTTTTTATGGGTGTCTTCTNTATTTTGATTGGTNNCGGTACAGGTGCTGTCATCCCTATATTACTATCAGNTTTAATATCCGAGATGATACCAATTACACTTCCAAATGCTGTTTTTTTCAAACCCCTTTTTCTTGGATTTATTTATGGGNTTTTGGTTACCTTCATATTCACGCTTTTACCGCTAGCTAAAACAACAATGATAAAGCCAGGATATCTATTTCGATCCGCAACGACACGTGAAATCGCCAGAACACCAAATAAGTTTTTANTTTGGATTTTTGGANGCTTTCTGAGCTTGGCTATTATCTCAATCATTAATAACAGCGATCAAAAACTTACTTTCTTTTTTGTCATTGGTATTTCATTGCTATTTTTTATATTTTCGTTTGGTTCCTATGTGGTTAAATTTTTCTGCTCTAAGCTGACTCACTTACAACTTCGTTTTCTACGATTAATGTTATCGAATATCACTCGTCCGGGAAACTTGACAACTGGGATCATTTTGTCGCTTGGGTGTGGGCTGACCCTTTTGCTTACCGTGGCACTAGTAGAGAATAATTTAAGCAGACGTCTCACTAGTGAAATACCANATGTAGCTCCATCGTACTTTTTTATAGATATACAGCCTCACCAAAATGAGAAATTCATGAGAATAGTTAATAACTCACCTGGTGTAACCAAGATAGAAAAGACACCAATGACTAGAGGCCGTGTGGTAAGCGTTAATGGAGTTCTCACTAAAAACGTAAAGCCGCGACAAGATATAGCCTGGGCAATTAGGGGAGATCGAGGNCTTACATACGCTGCAGAAAAACCCCCTAATGCAGAGATAGTTTCGGGGAATTGGTGGTCTGAGGACTACTCTGGCAAGCCCCTAATTTCGATGGGCGCGAATGTCGCTCGCGGTCTGAATGTTGATATAGGAGATACAATAACTTTCAATATTTTAGGTAGAGAAATAAGAGCAGAAATTGCAAATTTACGATATATAGATTGGTCCAATCTTCAGATGAATTTTGTTTTTATTTTTTCACCAGGGACACTAGAGGCAGCCCCACATAGTATAATTGCCGCAGTTTACGCATCAGGTATAGAGGCAGCAGAGCAAATTCGAAATAACGTTGTAGACTCTCTAACTAATGTATCATCTATTAGTGTTAAAGATGCTTTGAAAAATGCTCAAGATATCATTACCGCCGTCGGGTTTACTATTAGAACCACAACGGCCTTCACATTGATAAGCGGTATACTTGTCCTGGCAAGCGCCCTTGCCACACAACAGCAAAAAAGACAATACGAAGCAACAATTTATAAAGTTCTCGGCATGACGAGAATGCAGATACTGTTTTTGTATATAAGCGAATATTTGTTTCTTTCCCTCATTTCTGCAGTGCTCGCCACGCTGATATCGACAGTAACAAGCTGGCTGATACTCACGAAGATCATGCGCAGCGACTTCCAACTCGACGNCNGCGCCGTTATCCTCACACTGGGGATCAGCCTATTGACCATGATANCACTGGGATTAGGGAGCACGTGGCGATCTNTTTCGCTTAAACCAGGCCGCGTCCTTGCCAATACCTAATTTAATTAGTTTAAATGACGCTTGATCAAATAAATAATAAACAAAATATGGTGTTTCTGAAACTAATCCCTATACTCCCATGCCGCTAGGCAATTTGTCATAATTATTAATTCTGGAGGCCACATGAGTGACAACGTAAAAAAAGTAGTTCTTGCTTACTCTGGAGGGTTGGATACCTCAATAATCCTTAAATGGCTCCAAGATACCTATCACTGTGAAGTTGTCACNTTCACAGCAGACCTTGGACAAGGAGAAGACATNGAGCCCGCTCGTCAAAAAGCAAAGATGCTAGGCATAAAGGAAATTTTTGTAGAAGATTTAAAAGAAGAATTCGTTCGTGACTTTGTTTTCCCTATGTTTAGAGCCAACACTGTTTATGAAGGGACATATCTGCTTGGGACATCCATCGCACGGCCACTTATCGCCAAAAGGCAAATTGAAATAGCAGAACTGACTGGAGCGGATGCTGTNGCGCACGGCGCGACTGGAAAAGGTAATGACCAAGTACGCTTTGAACTTTGCTACTATGCATTAAATCCACATATAAAAATAATCGCCCCATGGCGTGAATGGGACTTCGAAGGACGGCAAGACTTAATCNAATATGCAGAGTCAAGACAAATTCCCATCGCGAAGGACAAGCGTGGAGAGGCACCTTTCTCTGTGGACGCTAATCTTTTGCATGCTTCNAGCGAAGGAAAAATTTTGGAGGACCCTTGGGTGGAGGGAGAGGAATTCATTTATTCGCGGACGACAGCGCCGGAAGAAGCACCTGATAAACCGACTTACATTGAAATCGGCTTCACCAAAGGAGATGCAACTAGTATAGATGGCATAGCGATGAGCCCTGCCACACTTCTAACCCGGCTAAACGAATTAGGAAAAGAGAATGGCATAGGCCGATTAGATTTAGTCGAAAATCGTTTTGTAGGTATGAAGAACCGTGGGTTATATGAAACACCGGGGGGTACAATTTTGCATGTTGCGCATCGCGCAATGGAGAGTTTAACGCTAGACCGCGGCATGGCACATTTGAAAGATGAGCTAATGCCTCGATATGCTGAACTTATATATAATGGTTTTTGGTATTCACCTGAGAGAGAAATGCTTCAGGCGGCGATAGACTACAGCCAGAGCAATGTAAGTGGGACTGTTCGTTTGAAATTATATAAAGGCAACACAATNGTTGTAGGAAGAAAATCAGAGAAAAGCCTCTATTCAGCCGACTATGTAACTTTTGAACAAGGNGCCGCNGACTATAATCATGCTGACGCCCATGGTTTTATTCGTCTCAACGCNTTGCGCTTACGTTTAAATAAAATGATGCTAGACGACAAATAATTAAGATCTATTTTATTCATGAATATCAGTATGGAAAGTTTTCGAAATAATTCTCCATCCATCTGAGTTCTTTATAATTGTCAGGTAATCGGTGAAGTATTTTGGCGGTATTGCACAACTGACTATTGCCATGGCCGTTGAAGGCCCAGATTTGTTTATCGATATAATCTTATCGTNCCGGGGCAAGTTCTGAGCTAGCGGCGACGGTCGATTTNTAATCATCTCNAAATAGACCGAACGCGGCCAGTCTGCTATCTCGACACCATCTGACGAATAAAGGTGGGAATCCTGATGAAAAACGCTTTCAAACTTCTTCGTATCCCCTTCGTAGAGGCCATCAAAATATTGACCCAATAACTCCACAATCTTCCGGATATCATCATCTTCGAAGCTGCTAATCATCAGTTGACTCCAATTTAAATAATTCAATTCCTAACATTTTTTCAACAATCAATTAATTTAAACTAAGAACTTGATCTCAAAAAGGCCACAATAGCCCATATTTCATTATCCTTTAGAAGCATTTCAAAACTGGGCATCTCATTAATATAGTCTTTAGGTGCAAAGGGTTGACCGCCATATTTTGTAATATCAAAAAGTTCTCTATTTGACAGTGCTGGAACATAGCCAGACAAGTTCAATGGAGGCGCTGGGCGTTTTCCATTTATGTATGTTTTATTCCACAGCGGCTGCCCTTCGCGATTATCTCCATGACAAAATGCACAATTTGCTTGATATAATTTTTTACCTAAGCCGATCTGAGATTGATTTTTTTCATCTACAAAAGAAAATGCCTCGACGTTTACCCTATCGTAATAAATTTTTGAAATAGTAATAGCTATTGCAATCAAAAAAGATATAGCTACAAAGCGCCCTTTGGAACCCAGACGGCCCCAGATTTGTNCCCCAAAATGATTAGAATCAGTAATATCTTCCTGACCATCCTCACCCTCGATTACAAGCTCTAACCCCCGTCGCGGTCGAATTTTTACAACTCGTGCATCTTTTGGACGCCTATTATTTCTTATCCGATTGCCGCCTCTTAANCGCTTTTTTGGCACAATACCTTCCAGACTAATCCTGTTAGCCGAAACTTTCTACTATGTAATCTTCATATTCTTGCGNGGATCATATTCATTTTTCTTATTCCACGTCTCAACAAAATCCNTTAACTCCTGGTCTATCTTCTCAGGAAGCATAACTTGTAAACAGATATATTGGTCACCGAGNCNTTTTTCTTTTGTTTTTGGCACACCCTTACCCTTGAGCCTCAAAGTTGCGCCAGTATTTGAGTTTGCCGGNACTTTGAGTGTCACGTTACCATAAATAGTCGGAACAACAATTGTCGCTCCGGCAATGGCCTCCGATAAGCTTATGGGAATATCTATATGTATGTCCTGCTTTTTCCTAACAAAGTTTTCATGATCCTCTACNGTGATCTCTATTACTGCGTCCCCCTTTTCCGAACTGTCCGCTGCAACTCTCCCTTGCCCCTTTAAACGCAACTTCGTTCCAGTTTCCGTCCCTGGCGGGATTAACATATTAACAACTTTTCCATCCGAAAGTGTGACATGTTTTTTTATACCTAGTGTGGCTTCGGTAAAAGGCACAGTCAGTTTATAATTTGTATTCTTGGGTTTCTTATTCTCTTTCGAAGGACCTTTTCTATAACTGCGCTTTCCAGATTGGCCATGAATATCGCCTCTCGCGTTTCTAAAAAAACTCGAGAAAATATCGTTGCCGGCACCGTCAAAATCATCAAAGTTGAAAGATTTACTAGCTTTATTCGAATTTCCCCATTGACTCCAAAAGGCTGAGCCAGATCGCTCTGCCCCGGTGGCAGGATCTAGTTGCCCACGATCAAATTTTTTCTTTTTCTCTGGGTCTGATAAAATATCGTACGCACCTGTTATGTTTTTGAACCGGTCCGCATTTCCTGCATTTAGATCAGGATGATACTGTTTCGCCAGTTTTCGGTAGGCGCTTTTTATTTCACCAGCGCTTGCCTCTCTACCCAAGCCCAATGTTTTGTAGGGGTCATTCATATGCTTTTTACTTTATTAATCGCAGATTTTTAGTAAGTAATATTCTTAAAATANCGACTAATATCACCTAACAATTTTCCAACTTCCGTCTGGTTGCCTGCAGGCTGTGCCATATGCCTCAGCAGTTCGNCCCCCTATTGTAACCGTTTGCTGAAACTCGCGACAATATCTACCATTGTTGTTTTTAAAAGCAGGTTTGGGTGTGACGGTTCCTCTGTTCCCTGTATCTGGGTTTCGCCACGCGACCGCNGTACCGGATTTACTAGTCTCCAGAGCTGTAGTGGTGGTTTTCTGCATTGCAAGTCTATCAGCTCTGTCTAATGACAACCCAATTTGGTTTCCTAGAAATGCCCCTAATAATGCGCCAGCTGCACCCGCTGCCACNCTNCCAGAACCCTTTCCAATTTGCGAACCAGCAACAGCTCCCGCTACCCCGCCTAAAATTGTTCCTACTCGCTGTTTTGTTCCCTCACCATCGGTTGTTTGACACCCAACCAAGCCTAGAACCAGAACAGAAACTNCAGCTAAACGCGAAAACATAAATAAGGTGTCCTTTCAAAATTTGCTATCAGTTCGACAAAACTTTCGTACAAAGACAACTTTAGTATATCATAAAATTGTCCATTAAAGGTATCCCTAAACCAATTTTTAATTTAATTTTCCTGTCATATCTAGTTAGCTAACAAATCACTAGTATCAAGTGATCCAGGGNCCTATAAGGTTCGTAAAAANGCGATATGCNTGTAGGGNAGATANGGAGAAACACTGATGTTCGAGCCTAANACGATGGACCCACTGGAACTTTTTGCTGATTGGTATGAAGAAGCAAAAAAAAATGAACTTAATGATCCTAATGCTATGTCGTTAGCAACGGTGGATATAAATGGGATACCATCCGTTCGAATAGTTTTATTAAAGGGGTTTGATGTCGACGGTTTTGTATTTTATACAAATTTGCAAAGTCGCAAAGCAAACGAGTTTATGAATAATCCTAACGTTGCAGTTTGCTTTCACTGGAAAAGTTTNCAGCGGCAAGTGCGAATAGAAGGACAGGTCTCTAAAGTCAGCGACAAAGAGGCTGATGAATATTTTAAAAGTAGAGCGCGGCTTAGTCGGCTAGGGGCTTGGGCATCTAAACAATCAGAAATATTAGAATCAAGAGATCACTTGTTGGCCCGTCTAAAAACTTTTGAAGAAAAATACGATGGTGAAACTATACCTCGACCAAGCCACTGGAGCGGAAACCGTATAGCAGCGAAAAAAATTGAATTTTGGGAAGATGGCGAATTCAGGTTACATGATCGCTTCATTTTTGAGCGGCAGTCAATAGACGGGACTTGGATTAAAGCAAGATTGTATCCGTAACTNGTTTCTAAAACTCTGAATAGATTAAGCCCTATTCGGAACTAATAAAAAGATACTTTAACCATGTTTAACCATTGTATATTGTATATATATGGTTAGCGAACCTAAAACGATTATTTTAACTGGGGCAAGCCGTGGAATTGGTCATTCTACGGTTAGTTTTTTTAGTAACAAAAATTGGCAAATCATTACTTGCTCCAGAGAACAGCCACCGGAAGACTGTCGCAGAGACCCCAATTGGTCGCATCATATTACAGCTGACCTTGAAGACAGCACAAGTCTAGATAATTTTGTCTCGGAGGCTAAGGAGCTAATCGCTGAAAAGCCACTGCACGCACTGGTAAACAATGCAGGATGGTCACCAAAGTCTCCCACTCAAGAGCGACTGGGGTGTTTAAATGGGGACTTAGAGGCTTGGAGACGCGTATTCGAGCTAAATTTTTTTGCTCCTCTCCGACTGGCTAGAGGCTTTGCATCGTCTTTGAGCAAAGGCAAAGGCTCTATCGTTAATATTACCTCAATTGCTGGGCATTCCGTTCATCCTTTTGCGGGGTCTGCCTACAGCACCTCTAAGGCAGCCTTAAGTTCTCTCACAAGAGAAATGGCTAATGAATTTGCGGAACTAGGGGTTAGAGTTAATTCAGTAGCCCCCGGCGAAATTGAAACAGCTATGCTGTCGCCAGAAACGGAAGTCCTCATCCCTCGCATACCCCTAAATAGGCTAGGCCAACCAAACGATATAGCGTCTACAATTTATTTTTTGTGCTCCGAAGACAGTACCTACATCACGGGAACAGAAATTTTTGTTACAGGTGGCCAACACATACTCTGAAACTTCCCCTTAATTCAAAAGAATTTTCTTGAGTTATTTTTTGGTGTTTATTTTTTTGTCACACCACTCTATGCGTTTGTTCGCTATAGATAGATCGAGCTCTATTGATTCTGACAACAAACCCGTTGTCCAACTCGGTTGACTTTTGAGGTCTTCTAAACGTTTTCTTTCATTAAGATACATTTCTTTAATCGCAGAAAGTTGTTCCCGTTTTTCATCCTCACTTAAAATATCTATAAAACGAAATTTCAAGGCAATTACGAGCCTGTTTAGTTCCGATCCTCCTGTCTTAAGGTTCGATCTTAGATACTCNTTGAGTTCTTCTAAACCTGCCACACTCAACTGCAATAATTCGGTTTNAGACTGACCATCCTGATTAACAGTTTCAATAAGACCCTCAAGCTTCAACAGTTCAATTGAGGTTCCCATCAGTTCAAGGGAAGGACCAACAATCCTGGATATAAAGCTACGCACCTCACTTGCAACATCATCATAACTTCTGTTGCGCCCAATCAAGGCGCCCAAAGCCGCCATTTTGATTGTTTCGCGAGGTATAAGGGAATTATCTCTATACATTTTTAAAACCCCAAGAGTTTTAGCACGACACTAACNCAATTGCGACTCATTCGCAATTAAATTAACACATTTTTNTGTTACTCCAAATTTCTTATTTTAAGCGGGAGAAATACCACGTAATTTTTCGCTTCGACGTCTAAGAAGTTCAACTGTTGTTAACAGTAAAATGCTTACAAGCACCAGAATAGTTGCAACTGCCAATATAGTTGGGCTTATTTGTTCGCGTATACCTGCCCACATTTGCCTAGGAATGGTCCGTTGTTCAAACCCTGCTAAGAAAAATACTATCACAACCTCATCAAATGAAGTTATGAAAGCAAATAAAGCTCCAGAAATCACTCCCGGTAAAATAAGTGGCATTTGAACTTTAAAAAATGTTTTCCTGCTATCTGCGCCAAGACTTTGCGAGGCCCTGGTTAGAGAATCATCAAAACCGGTCAAAGTGGCTGTAACCGTTATAACCACAAAAGGTGTTCCCAGTACTGCATGCGCAAGAATTAGGCCCGGCAACGTTTGAGCTAATCCTATATTTGAATAAAAAAAGAACATTCCGGCCGCGGAGATTATAAGCGGTACAATCATGGGTGAGATAAGCACGCCCATTACCGCAGATTTATATGGCATATGTGACTGGCTCAGACCTAACGCGGCCAACGTTCCTAGAAAAGTAGCAAGCAAGGTGGAGCAAACAGCCACAATTATGCTATTTACCGCTGAAAACGCCCATTGAGGATTCTTAGCAATATCAGCGTACCAGCGTGTGGAGTAGGCATCCGATTTCATAGAAATCATGCCTTCGGTAAAAGTAAAATATGGTTCGGCGTTGAAGGAAAGAGGAATAATTACCAAAATTGGGGCAACTAAGAACAGAAAGACAAAACCACAGAAAATTATGTAACTGTAGTGCCCTATTTTTCCGCCAATGCCCGTATAAGGTGGGAAAGTCATCTCACTCAACCTAACTTCATTTTGTCTATGCCAATAATTTTATTATAAAGCCAATAAAGAATGAGCACAGCTACTAAGAGAATGGTTCCTAATGCGGCAGCTAATCCCCAATTAAGCGATGACTTCATATGATACGCTATAAAGTTACTTATAAGCTGACCTGACCTACCACCCACAAGAGCAGGAGTAATGTAGTAGCCTATCGATAAAATGAAGACAAGAAGACAGCCAGCGCCGATCCCTGGTGTAGTTTGGGGCATGTAAACTCGCACAAATGCTGTTACTGGCGTCGCGCCTAACGATCTGGCTGCCTTCATATATGAAGGTGAGATCGTTTTCATAACAGAATAAAGAGGTAAAATCATAAAGGGCAGCAATATCTGGGTCATGGCAACCAACGTACCTGTCTGATTATAAATCATCTGGATACGACCATCATCAGAAATTATATTCAATGCTACGAGAAGATCATTTACAACACCGTTTCTCTGCAGAAGAACAATCCAGGAAGTAGTCCTTACCAATAGTGATGTCCAGAATGGTAAGAGCACCATTATCAAAAGAATATTACTTATGCGAAGAGGAAGGGTCGCCAGAAGGAACGACACCGGATATGCCAAAACAAGGCAAAATATTGTGACCAAAAAACTGATCCAAATGGTCCTAACAAAGATTTTTACATAAATACGCCGATCCTCTGATTGCAGCCCAATTGTATTATCGGCATTTACTTTTAAGTCTAAGGCCGCAAGATATTGAACCGACGTATATCTTTGACCAATACGTTTAATAACTTGCCAAGTGCTAACCTCACCCCACCTCTTGTCAAATTTAATGAGGGCATCCTTGAACTTGTCGCCCTTATATTTTCTCACTTTCCTCACAGTTTTATTGATCATGCTTCGCATGCCGCCTGCCTCAAAATTTAGGCGGGCGGCTATCTTACCAACAGTACTATTTTCCCTGGCAATCAACAATTCTTTTGCGATAGACGAAAAAATAGCTTGGTCTGGTAAATTATTCTCATCCCATTTTTGAAGCTTTTCTAGTGTCACTGGGAGGTTTCTAGCTACGACAGGATTATCCACGCTCCTAAAGAGCATCTCAAAAATTGGAAAAACGAAAGATACTAATACAAAGAGCAAGAGCGGAGCAACAAGGAGGAACGCCTTTATGCGACGCCCTCTATCAGCCTTCCGAAGGCTGTCCTTAAGGGGGGTACCGTCTGCGGTGAGAATACTTGTCAAGAGGTTTACCTCACCAACAATTAATCTTGGCTTACTAGATTTTAAAAAAAGGTAGGCCATTTAGGCCTACCTTTAGGTACAAGTTATTTTGCCAACCAGGCGTTGAACCTTTCGTTAAGTTCGTCACCATTATCAGACCAAAACTCCGCGTTTTCTAAAACTGCAGTTTTAAAATTGTTTGGAGCTGTTGGCATATGCGGCATCATTTTGATACCAGCTGTTGCGTGAGTAGAAATCAGTTTTATGGAAGATTTTCGGGTGGGGCCATAGGAAATCCACCTAGCCTGGTTGGCTAGTTGTTCAGATGCAGTCGAAAACTGAACATACCGAAGCGCCTCTTTCAGCCTTGGAGTGCCTTTTATGATTGCATAAAGGTCAAAAGAGAAAAGTTGCCGGTCCCATACAATTTCAAAATTCTTCTTCTCCGTGACTGCTGCATTGAAGATACGACCATTATAGGCTGATGTCATAACAACTTCGCCATCCGCAAGCATTTGTGGCGGCTGAGCTCCAGCTTCCCACCAAAGCACGTCATCTTTAATTGTATCTAGCTTCTTAAATGCCCGATCTTGGCCCGCTTTAGTCGCCAACACCTTATAAACATCCCTGCCATCTACTCCATCTGCCATTAATGCCCATTCTAAATTTACCTTTGGCACCTTACGCATTCCCCTCTTACCTGGGAATTTTTTCGTATCAAAAAAGTCAGATATTGTTTTCGGCTTTTTTGATTTGTACTTGTTTGCATCATATGCATATATCGTTGACCAAACGATTGTACCAACGGCACATTCTTGCAAAGCGCCAGGTATGAAGTCTTTAGCTGGCAATGCACCATTTACGCCGTTTGGCAGAGATCCTGCCGAGATTTTCTCAAACAAGCCATCGTCACAACCGCGCGCCGCATCGGACACTTCAAGGTCAACAACATCCCAAGTAATCTTTCCTGCTTCAACTTGCGCACGAATTTCTGCTAGTCCACCATTATAGTCTTCCGATTGAATTTTAGTTCCATACTTGGCTGTGTAGGGCTTATGATAAGCTTCGATCTGGCTTTTTGTGTATGCGCCACCCCATGAAACAACAGTTAGCGCATCTCCAGCCAGAGCACTACTCGCTCCAAAGGCTAAGATGCCTGCAAGGGTTGCGCCCTTTATTAATGGGAGTTTCATTTTTATTCTCCTTCTTTTATCACCGACGCAGTCGATGGTTGGTTAATGGCGCATATTCAAAAAATATTATCAATATTTCTTAAACAAACCGCCAAAGCGTCTCTAAACCCCGCGACAAGGGTCGTTGTTTTTTCACATAGCATTGAGGGCTCTACAATCTGTTACTTGCCATCCAATCTTAACAACATCACCTCTATTCAACGAGATATTCGTGTAGTCATTTGGAATTTTAACGATAAAATCATCGTTTGTTATTTTTATTCTTAAAGTGA
>NZVJ01000071.1 GCA_002701455.1 Rhodospirillaceae bacterium | reverse complement strand
GCGTTGATGTTGTAAACCTTGTCTGGCGCCGTCTCGCTATCACTAAAGACGCACTATGCTCAGTTTGGGATGTTCTGCGTCCTGTATACAAAAGTGGTTTGGTGAATCACAGGGCATATGAATTCCGAAAACAGCTGGTTCTGCCGGAGCTTCCAAAATTGCATGATAATATTTTTCTCGCATCAGGAATCGATAGCCTTGCAAAATTGACAATCATTAATGTTTTAGCGTCTTATAATCGCACGAATTCGGTCAACTTGATTGCCCTTCAAGCGACGTTGATCCGTTTAACCAGTGAAGAAACGGGTGAGAATAACGAGCTGTTCAAAAAATATGGCGAGGACAGCCTTCTGCCTTTACCAAGACTGCCGGCTATGTCGGATTTCGATCCAAATATCAATTCACTAGTGGAAGAACTCAATTTGATTGGAGAAGAGGATGGAACAGTCATCGCCAGCATGTATCGCCATTTGGCCTATTGGCCCAGTTACCTGGCTCTTATAAGAGTACTATTAGAACCATTAGCGTCTACTGGACAGATTAACGCAGCCATTGAAATGGCTAGACAACAAAGTGTCACCGAAGCGACGTTTCTGTCAAAATACTTAGCACCGTTCTCGGCGGACTTAAGCAGCTCTTGCTTTAACGAAATAACAAATGTGTTAGAATTATTTACAAGGCATCCACTATCAAAAATGGTTGTTATTTGCGGGATGTTGCTAAAAGCGACACAAAATAATCAAAGAAGCTAGAAGCTCTATGGAAAAATGTTTGTCGACTGAAAATTCAAAAGTTTTGATTGTTGGCGCTGGACCAGTTGGCTTAGCTGCTGCGTTAGAATTTGCTAATTTTGGGATAGAAACTTTGCTCGTGGAAGAACTTTCCGAGGTAAGTAAGGGGAGTAAAGCCATCTGCTGGTCGCAACGAAGTCTTGAAATATTTAATAGAGCCGGCGTTGCAAACCTAATGGTTCGAAAAGGTCAAACGTGGAAAAAGGGGCGCGTTTTTAGGGGCGCCCAAGAGATGTATAACTTTGATTTGCAAATCGAGGAGGGGTTCAAGGCTCCAGCTTTCATTAATTTACAACAATATTATGTTGAACAGTTTTTAATTGATAAAATAAAAGCTATTGGCATTACAGAAATTCGTCGAAGACATAAAGTCGTAGGAATTTCCCGAGGCAAAGANAGNNGTGCCGTTGTAACTATCGAGCATGATAAGAAGTCNTATGATGTAGCAGTNGATTATGTAGTGGCTGCCGATGGTATACGCAGTACTATTCGGAAGGCCCTTGAGCTGGAAATGGAAGGTCAGTATTTTGATGAGCAGTTTTTAATCGTCGATGTAAAAGTCGATAAAAANTTTCCTCTTGAACGTAAATTCTGGTTTCAGCCCAGCTTTCATGATGGGCAGTCAGCTTTATTGCATGTGCAGCCNGANAATATTTTGCGAATTGATCTGCAGCTNGGGCCTGANGCGGATCCANGTGTGGAATTGGACGAAAAACGGGTAAGCGACCGTATNGATAAGATTTTGGGNAGAGGGGTGGGCTACCANTTAGAATGGGTAAGCCTTTATTCTTTTTCTTGTAAACGTCTGGANAAGTTTTGTCATAACCCAATTTTTTTTGTTGGTGATGCAGCTCATGTGGTAAGTCCTTTTGGNGCAAGAGGAGGAAATGGNGGTTTGCAGGACGTAGACAACTTAATATGGAAAATTAATGCTGTAATGAAAAAACAAGCACCGGGCTCGTTNCTNGATAGTTATGATGAAGAAAGGATACCAGCTGCAGACGAAAATCTANTGAATTCCGCCAGGAGNACNGGATTTATGACCCCTAAAACACGGGCTAGCAGTGATTTCAGAAACGCTGTTTTTGCTTTATCGAAGTCCATGCCTTTTGCTAGAGAGTTTATAAACAGTGGTCGATTGTCCACGCCTCATAATTATATNAGTTCCTCTCTTGTTTCCAAAGACGACGATAGATTTTCTGGCCAGGGTATTTCGCCTGGACAGCCAGCTGCGGATGCCCCCATTACTANTGGTAAGAAAAAAAGTTGGCTGATCGATGAACTGGGGATTGGGTTTTGTCTAATAGCTTTTGTGAGAGAAGAAATGACCGTCCAGTTGGTATCAAATTTTCTAAATGTTTTGTGTGGAGAACTTGAGCTTGTCCAGAAAGTTTTAGTAATTGCCTCCAGAAAAATGAAAATGGAGGGAGGACAGCGGTTATTATTTGATGCGAGAGACCTGGCTTTTGAAAGGTGGGCTGCATCCGATGGTACTATTTATTTAATCAGGCCAGACCATCATGTTGCAGCTCGCTGGAGAGACAAGCCAAAATCAAGTGAAATAGTAAAAGCTTATAGAAAGTCTTTAGGGCTATGAATTCAGATAACGACAATTATACAGAAATAAACAAAATCATTGAACCAGATGAGTTTTATGATGATTTGATTAAGGCACACGAGGGTCTATCGGATGCCCAAAGTCGTCAGTTGAATTCACGTCTAATACTATTAATGTCAAACCAAATAGCCGATAATAAAAAGCTGAAATCATTAATAACTTTGGCTAGGAGCAGCTTGGATATAGCCTAGTGTACCTATTGAAGTTGATGNCACGGATGGAAAGGAAATATTATGCCAAAAGGTTACTGGATAAGTGCTCATCGAAAAAAAGCGGATGCTAGTAAACACGCTGCTTATGTTGAACTGGCAATACCTGCTATTGAAAAAGCCGGAGGCCGTTTTCTTGTTAAGGGCGGCGACTTAGTTTCAAAAGAAAACGGTCTTATGGAGCGAACTGTAGTTATAGAATTTCCAAGTTACGCAGACGCTCAAAAGGCTTATGATTCTTCTGACTACAAAAGGGCACTGAAAGAGTTGGAGGGTGGAGCAGATAGAGATCTGCGAATAGTCGAAGGCGTTTAGTTTGTCAGAAGAAGAAATTACAGTCCACGAGGCGGAAGATGATCCTCGAAATCAGCATATATTAATTTATGTTAACGGGAATATTGTTCCCCGTCCCGAGGCTAAGATTAGTGTCTATGATTCAGGATTTATGTTNGGNGATGGTGTTTGGGAAGGCCTCCGTTTCTATAATGGCAAGTGGGCATTTTTGGATGAGCATATTAGACGATTATTTGAGGCTGCAAAAGCGATCGACTTGGATATTAATTTGGAAAAAGCTCAGCTGGTGGAGGCCCTAGAGAAAACTCGCCTGGCTAATAGGATTACCAAGGATGCCCATGCCAGATTGATGGTAACCAGAGGGATAAAAGCCAGACCGTTTCAACACCCTTCCTTATCCATTCTAGGTCCCACAATTGTGATTATAATCGAACACTCAATACCAAAATTATCTCGTCCTATAAAACTTGCGACAGTTCCTAATATACGAGGGTTGCCGATGACGCAGGACCCAAAGCTCAATAGTCACTCCAAATTAAATTGCATATTAGCTTGCATCGCGGCCCAGAAGGCTGGAGCTGATGAAGCATTGATGTTGGATGTACACGGTTTCGTAAGCACAACAAATTCATGCAACTTTTTCATTGTGCGAGAAGGAGAAGTATGGACTTCTAATGGTGATTATTGCCTGAATGGAATAACTCGACAGAAGGTTATAGATGTATGCAGAGCAGATGGGATACCAGTTTTTGAAAAAAATTTCTCATTAGTGGAAGTTTATGGTGCTGACGAAGCGTTTCTCACGGGCACATTCGGGGCCCAGATACCGGTAGGTGAGATAGATGGCCGTACCATAGGTCAGGGTGAAGTTGGAGATATGACAAAAAAGATAAGATCTCTATATTTTGAGCTTATAGATAAGTAATTATCGGTAATAAACAGTAAAAGGGTGGAAATGCAGAGAGTAAAAATTAATTCCGATCGACTTTTAAACGATTTATATGAACTTAGAAAGATTGGCGGAAGNGGCAAAGGCGTCGTTCGGCCAGCATTCAGCGAAGCCGATATGAAAGCCAGAAGTTGGTTGAAGCAAAGATTTGANGACGCTCACCTGGANACGAAAATTGACGGCGTAGGAAATGTATTGGGNCGTTCAAAAAAACTAGGCCCNACTATTCTTCTGGGGTCGCATTCAGACACGCAGCCAGAGGGTGGCTGGCTGGACGGGGCATTAGGCGTAATTTACGGCCTGGAAGCGGCNCGAGCTTTGCATGAAAATAGTGAAACGAATCACCTATCAGTTGATGTTGTTTCTTGGCAAGATGAGGAAAGTAATTTTCTATCATGTTTAGGAAGTAGGTCTTGGTGCGGTACTTTGAATCCGGAATTGGAAAAACAAGCTACAAGCCGGGAAGGCGAAAGACTAGACGATGCNTTGAGACGGGTGGGGTTAGACAGTACACCAAGACTTGAAATTGAAGAGGGTAGATACTTAGGGTATCTAGAGGCTCATATTGAGCANGGTTGTTACCTTGAAGAAGCCAATGAAAAAATTGGAATTGTAACTGCAATNGTAGGAATCCGCGGTNTAATAATAAGCTTTAAAGGCGAGCAAAATCACGCAGGAACAACCACAATGAAACGCCGTAAAGACGCAGCAACGGCTATGTTTGAAACTGCTTACAGAATAAACACACAATTCCCTCCACTAGCGAGGGAAACAACCGTTTGGACTCTGGGAAATGCTACTGTGGAACCTGGCGCGTCATCCATCGTTCCCGGAGCGGCCGAACTCACGCTGCAGTTTCGAGACCAGGATGAAGGTGTCTTGGATGCATTAGAGCACGAAGTGAAAAAAATCGTTGAAGATATAAGGAGTAGAGGAGAAATTTTAATAGACGTTCGACCTGGACGGGAGGTCATACGGCCATCGAGAATGGATAAAAATTTTCAAACACATTTGGAGAAATCCGCCCAGGAAATAACGCCAAATGCCTGGCGATATATGCCCAGTGCGGCAGGACATGATCCTATGGTAATTCATGAGAAAATTCCTTGTGCAATGCTGTTTATTCCGTCTATTAAAGGCATTAGTCATAATTTTGATGAAGATAGTCATGAGGAAGATATTATTTTAGGCTGCGAGGTTTTAACCTCTGCAGTAGCCTCTATCTTACTAAGTAATTAATATGAGCTAGAAAGTTTTACAATTTTTGGAGAAAGCTATGTCAGTTTATATGCTTCTAGATGCGGAAGTTCATGATCCTGAAAAATATGAAGAGTATAAAGCGGCCGCGCCGCAATATGTCGCTCGACATGGAGGCGAATACTGTTGTCGTGGCGGCAGCACCGAAGTTTTTGCAGGGGATTGGAATCCAGAACGTGTTGTAATGCTCAAATTTCCATCCCGGGAAAACTATGAAGCCTTTATAAATGATCCCGGCTACAAGCCCTGGAAAGAGATGAGAGAATCTCTTACTACCATAAAACAGTGGATGCTAATTGAAGGAGTGTAGTTTTTTAGATTTAGGCTTTTTGATAATTATTTCGTGATAATAAAAGCGTGCATATGATAACGAGCCCACCCCCTAAATAGATATTTAGGGTTGGAATTTCGTCCCAAAAGATAAAACCCAAAACTACCGCCCAAATGAACTGGGTATACTCTATCGGAGCCACAAAACTGGCTGGTGCTAGCTTGTACGCTTTTATCATTGCAAATTGCCCTATTCCTCCTGCGATACCCATACCACACAAGAATAGAAAATCCATTAAATTTGGTGGTGTCCAACCAAACGGCAGGAATGCAGCCGAACCAAGTGCGCAAGAAAGTGTAAAATAAAAATACATTGTTCCGGATGGTTCCGTTTTACTCAACTGACGGATTGATAGAACTGCTAAGCCATACAAAAATGATCCTAACAATGCTATGGTTACAAAAATATTCAGAGGTGCACGGAGAGGATCTACAGCGATTATTATGCCAATGAAACCAACTATCACTGAAGCAAATCCCAGCCAACCTACCGGTTCTTTCAAAATGGGAAATGAAAGAATGGCAACAAAAAGCGGCATTGTAAAAATAACTAGAGTTAATATTGTGAACGGGATATGAGAGGCGGCTGCAAAAAGACAAACCATTGATCCAAGTCCTAGGATTGCCCTCAGCATGTGAATTCTTAATCGATTTGTCCGAAGCAGGTACTTATTGTTAATAAAAAATGGAATGAAAATTAGAAGGGCTATGAGACTTCTAAAAAACACTAGTTGTTGTCCTGAAAAACTACTTCCCAGCCCTTTTGCTAAAGCGAACATAGTAGCAAAACCGAGCGCAGCGAGTAGACCGAATGAAAGTGGCAGTAGCATGGGCAACAGAGTGAGTTCGAGGTAGCTCGTTAGTTTAAAGCATCGTATTTAATCGNCAGTGGAAATGTATTCATCATTTTTCTTAAATAATTAATTTTATGCGCAGTCCCGCTAAAATCAAAATTGCATATTAGTCAAACAATAAAAAGGTAAAAGCGAAGCTTTATTTTNTGAAAAAAATATGTTTTTAGAAAATGATGGCTTGTCTTCATCCTTGCATGAATATATTTTTATCCCGTGTTGTTTTGTTTCTTTTNTTTTTTAAGAGGTAATAAATGGCGGACGTAGATGACGAGACACGACAATATCTGAGAATTTTGGCCGAAAGCACCAAAAATTCGGGTACTGCAGGTGTAGCGCGCAGGCTCTTTAAGGCGGCAGACACTGGCAGCCAGTCGGACTATCAGCAGGCAGAGACAATATTTGATTCGCTGCCATTAGATAAAAGAATGACAATTAAGCAGTCAGCAGAAACAGAAGCAAAGCTAGTAGAAAAAGATTAGATTTTTCAAAAACGGTAAATAACGTCCATGGTTTGGATTGGTATTCTAATTGTTATTTTTGTTTTTCTGGTGGCGCTGACATTTCGGTTGCGCAAGAAAGACTAGCCACCCTTGGATAATAGTTATAATCCACTTATCCCAATTGTTTTAGTTTTAATGGCTTGCCACCTTTGCCTTGGCATATATGAGAGGTGGTTGAAAAAAAGTAATTCTCCTAACTTATTCATTCCTATTTCTTACTTTGGGTTGGGAATACTACTGTTAATTTGGCTGCTGGATTCGAAGTGGCATTTTTAGTTGTGTAGATTGAAAGCGCTCGAAAAAAATATCTAAATTCGAATTAATCTGCGACTTTGAATGATAAAGTTTAGTTTGCGATATTTTGGTTTAATTAAAAAATAGTGGTGTGGTGATATTATGCAAAATACCTTCAGAGCGGTCTGCTTTTTCTTTGCGCTAACCCTAACGAATTCTATTGTGCTTGGCGGTACCGACATGGCCAAGGCTAATGATGTTTTTTTGAAGGGGCTTGAAGCTTACGCGGATAAGAAATTCACAGATGCTATTAATTTGTANACAGTCGCAACATCTTTCGGTCATTTAGGTGCACCCTCNTTCATCGGCCATATTTACGTAGATGGAGAGGGTGTTCCCCAAAACTTTATCCTCGCTTATATGTGGTATGAGATCGGTGCAGCTAGAGGATTTCAAGACTCCAGGGAAAATCGCGATAGAATAGCTAAGATGATGGAAAAAAANTCAATCGAAGAGGCTCAGAAGAAGGCCAAAATTTGTATTAAATCTGAATATAAAAATTGTAAGTAGCGGCATGCTCTGCTCAGAGCTATAGCAGGAATTTATTATTAATTATTTATAAATCTTTACAATATCGCTATTTAACTTTGGTATAATACTAGACAAAAGGGTCACTTTTAAGCCAATCCACGGTCTGTTCTAAGAATGTTGGAAAATCTCTGATGGAAACACCTAGACTGTCCCGGCGGGAAAAATCGAATGTCGTGGCTTCGACAGGTTTGTCTGTTAGTAGTTTTGGCCGCTTCATTAAAGGGATAATCTTTTCGCATTCCGCGTAAATATCCTGCCAATGGAGACTTCCATATACACCAAAATAACGGCCCGATGCATTTGGGTTTTCATATGCTGCAATAAACAACTTCGCTAGATCATCTAGATGAATCATAGAGGTAGAGTTATTTGGAATAGTATCATGTCTTGGCTCTCCGCCNTCAATCAAACTTTTCAACCATTTAAAAGGATTATGTTCTAAGTGTTTTGGTAATAATGCCTCTCCGAACAATCCCGTTGGAAGGAGAATGGATAGGCGAATTTCGTTTTCTTTCGCATACTTTATCGCCTCCTTTTCCATCACAGTTTTTGCAGCAGAAGTAAATTTCCTGGAGTTACATTGCTCCAAATCNTCTGACCAATGATCAATTTCATTTTTGAATGGCTNCGGGGGGACAGGGTTTGTGCTTGAGGTAGAAGAACATATTATAGCTGTCTGAATATCATTTCTTTTAGCAGCATTTAATATATTCAGGCATCCATCAACTGTCGGCTTTATAATTTCACTTTTTCCTTCATCGAAATTCATGTCTTTGGCTGGTTTTCCGTCACGGCCAAAATAGGTAGGTATGAGTGAAGCTATGAAGACCGCGTCAGCACCAAAAAGCGGNTCGTTTAAGTCATCAGGGTTTTGCATGTTGGCGCTAAAAAGTTTAAGGTTCTTTGAATTTTTAATTTGCTTAAGATATTTGACACTTTCGGTGTCACCTGTATCCCGCATTGTGCCGTTTACTAAGTAGCCTTTAGAAAGCGCGGCCTTTACTATGTGAGAACCTACAAGGCCACTTGCGCCAATAACACATAGTTTTTTACCCATCAATAAACTTCCTTCTAATAGTTACGTCTGTAATTTATTTAGAAATTTATTATATGCTCTATTAGTAGTTTCCTCAGAATAAAAATAGCCTTGATTTTCTAAAAATTGACTGAATATCGGTCGCAACTCATCAGAAACTTGAAATCCGCATAAAACTCGGCCGAAGGCTGAACCATGATTTCTGTAGTGGAACAACGTTATGTTCCATTTCTGCCCCATTCTTGTCAAAAAATTCAGAAGAGCGCCGGGTCGCTCAGGAAATTCGAAACGATAAATTCGTTCGCCCTCTTCAGAGTTTAAATGTCCGCCCACCATATGCCGGATATGCAGTTTTGCCATATCGTTATCAGTTAGATCATCAACCTCATAGTTATGTTTAATGAAAATTTTACTAATTTCCGATCGCTCTTGTCTGCCCTTTGTTAGCGCTAATCCAACAAAAATATATGCCTCTTTTGAACTTGAATATCTATAATTAAATTCGGTTATGCTTCGTTTTCCTAGCACTTTACAAAACTGGAGAAAACTTCCTTTTTTTTCCGGTATGGTAACAGCAAACAAAGCCTCGCGCGCTTCCGAGTAATTTGCCCTTTCCGATATATGCCGCAACCTGTCGAAGCTTACATTCGCGCCGCAGTTTATAGCTACAAGGGTCTTGCCGGAAATTTTTTTTTCGTCGATATAGTTCTTCATGCCGGCGACTGATAATGCGCCCGAGGGTTCAGCAACTGCACGCGTATCCTCGAATAAATCTTTCACTGCTGCGCATATTTGATCAACATCCGCCAGCACAATTTCGTCGATAACCTTTTTTGCTAGTCGAAATGGTTCTTTCCCGACTTGAGCAACCGCAACGCCGTCAGCAAAAATCCCTACATTTTTCAGGTTCACCCTGCGGCCTCGTTGCAGGGAGGCATACATTGACGCAGATTCGTCGGATTCTACCCCAATAATTTTAATTTCGGGCCTGACAGTTTTAATGTAAGCCCCTATGCCAGATATTAAACCCCCGCCTCCAATAGGAATAAAGATAGCATAAATGTCTTTCGTATATTGGCGCAGAAGTTCAAGGGCTATTGTGCCTTGTCCAGCAATAACAAGCGGATCATCAAAGGGAGGGATAAAAACGAGAGATTTTTGAACTGAAAGCTCTTGTGCTTTAGCAAAGGCCGTTGAAAAATCATCCCCAAATAAGATTACTTTTGCCCCAAACCTTTTGACCCCCTCTATTTTGATATCTGGAGTGGTCTCAGGCATTACAATTGTCGCTGAAATTTCGAGTTTTGCAGCAGCGAGTGCTACTCCTTGGGCATGATTTCCCGCAGAAGCAGCAATAACGCCTTGTTTTTTTTCTGAAGGGCTTAGTTGAGCAATTTTGTTATAGGCACCTCGGATTTTGAAAGAAAAAACAGATTGAAGGTCTTCCCTTTTAATAAGGATATTATTTTTTAGCCTATCACTTAACTTAGGAGCTGCTTCCAGCGGTGTTTCCTGCGCCACATCGTAAACAGGTGAATTTAAGATCATTTTTAGGTATTTTGTAGGCACTATTTCAACCTGCTTTTTATTCAAAATAATTGAGTTATACAACTTTGGTGTAATGGCGGAGGGGAAGGGATTCGAACCCTCGATACCAGTTTCCCAGTATAACGGTTTAGCAAACCGCCGCCTTCAGCCGCTCGGCCACCCCTCCCGCTAGTAAAATCAATGACTTAGCAGGTCATTAAATTTAGTTATACCTTTTACGTGCATTGAATGTTTTCATCTATCAGAGCAATGCCCGTCTTGGCAAGGCGTTTTTTAGACTTTCTATCTTCATTAAATATTGTAAAAAGTTAAGGCGTCCAGTTGTAATCCTTTTTTGCTCCTTGCAAAGTTACGTAGCCATCTTCTATATCTTTTTCTATAGCTTCTTTTTCTCTGAGCGCAGCTGATCCGTAACCGCCGGCGCCGGAGAGTAAAAAACTTAAGATGTCACCCTTACGTAACTCTACGACGCCTTTTGAAGCCAAACTTTTCTTTTCATTTTCTCTAAAAAGGTTTGTTTCCGCGAGGGTACCCGGCTGACCGCCAAACACACCGTATGGTTGAAACTTGTGTCTGTCAGCCAAGTGAGAAAGGGTTGCAGTGGAATTGAGTATCTCAATTTCTTTTTTCAGTCCGCAGCCACCTCTCCATTGTCCAGCTCCTCCGGTATCTGGAAGAAGTTCTAAACATTTTACACGTATCGGATTATGCGTTTCATGGACCTCAACGGGTATGTTGGTGCAATTCATAACAGGAGTGAGAGCTTCCGGTCCGTCCTCTCCATAGCGGCCCCCATAACCCGCCAACGATAAATCATACATAACAAAGGGTTTGGAAGTTTTATCATCAATTCCGCCAATATTTGGATTGGACCAATGAGAAAACGCTCCCATAGCTTTTTTAGGCAATGCCTTCGACATTGCCCCGTTGATAGTATCGAAGATACGTATTTGGAGTATAGCCCTGCCGCCAGAGGGTGCTGGGAATTTTGGATTAAAAAAACTGCCTTCCCGAGCTTTGATTGTTATTGGTCGCATCGCTCCTTCCGTTTGCGGCTGGGTTGCGTTGCAAAAAACTTTTATCGCGAATAGGGCGTATGCTTTGGTATAATTGATGTAAGAGTTAATAGCGGCGGGAACGGCATCAGAAGATCGAGAAAAATCCAATTCTACGTCTCCCTTTCCATTAAAGGTTATGTCGACCGCCATCTTAATGGGTTCTGTGCCAGGGCCATAGTCATCTAAATAATCTTCGAAACTGTATAGCCCTGCGGGTACTTTTGATAAGGCCTCTCGCATGGCCTGCTCCGAGCGGTTCAAGATAAGTTCATAAGCTGCTTCTACGGTATCGGTTCCATAGTCCCGAAATAATTCTTGCAGTCTTTCGGCTGCAGTTAGATTGGCTGTATGCTGTGCTAATAAATCGCCCCTTACCTTTTCCGGCATTCTAACATTTCCCAGAATTATGCGCATAATATCTTCCTCGATATTACCGCCTCTAACCAAACGAACGGGTAGTAGTCTTAATCCCTCTTGAAAAGATTCTGTAACTCCATGCACTTTTTGAGAACCTGGCGCTGCGCCACCCATGTCTACCTGATGCGCAGAACAAGCTACAAAACCAACTAATCGTGTTTCAATAAATACAGGCATTATTTGGAAAGTGTCTGGGAAATGACCAGAACCCATGAAAGAATCATTTAGTAAAATTGAATCTCCGGGCTGAAGTAAATCCGCTGGAAAATAGTTTAACGCGTGTTTTACGCATGTTGGCATTGCTCCAAGATGGCCAGGGCTAAAATTCCCCTGCGCCACCATTAAGGCGTCGCGATTAAAGAGCGCGGTTGAGAAATCATCACCTTCACGTACCCCCTCAGAAAACGCGGTATGGCGTAAGGTCGTTCCCAATTCGTCTGCAATTGACAGCATCGTATTCCAAATAACCGTTAAAGTTATGGGATCAATCTGCTTTTGCTCAGTCATTTTTATCCTTCGCCAGTTTTTTTTGAGTTACTTCGATAACCAAATGGCCTCGTTCATGTATTGTTGCTTTGTCGTCAGGCAAAATAACTGTGGTGCTATCGGGATCTTCTATAACAGCAGGTCCCGTTACTGTGTCGTGGGCTGATAGTGACCGTCGATCGATAATCGTTGTTTGAACAAAGCCACCCACTTCAGGAAAAAAGACTTGTCGCGAGGTTTTTTCACGAGGTTTCCCGGAAAGTAATGAATTATATATTGAAGTTTTAGTGCGTTTTTCTTGAATTGTAGCCACTAGCGACCAATCCACTGCTTCTATAAGCGCATCCTTATCTAAAAATTTATGTTTTTTTAAATAAGCCGAATTAAAAGCACTTATGATAGACTCTGCATATTTCTCGTCTATTTTATCTGATGGTAAATGGACCATAACTTCGAAACCTTGTCCGACATACCTCATATATGCATAGCGAGACCACTTAGTGACCCCTGAAACTGCAAGTCGCTCCATATCTTCATTAGCTCTTTTTTCAAGTGAATTGAAGATAGACTGAATTGTGCTAGAGACTTCGGGGGATATCTTTAACACGCGTGTAGTGGATACATCTATTCTTGGTTCGGCTTCTAGTAGTCCTATCGCCGATCCAACTCCAGCACCAGCCGGAATAACTACTTTTGGAATTCCAATGCCGCGAGCGAGGCGGGAGGCGTGAAGAGGTCCTGCTCCCCCGAAAGCGACCATTGCATAAGTTCTTGGATCTCGGCCGCGTTCCACTGATACAATACGTAAAGCGTTTTCCATATTGTTGGTGGCAACCATATGAATACCCCAAGCAGCTTGCTCTAAAGTCAATCCCAAGGGCTTGGCAATATTTTCAAATATGCCAGAACGTGCTGCCTTGATGTCAAGCTGCATTTCCCCCGCGTTGAACCAATCACCCGAGATATAGCCTAACACTGCATTTGCATCAGTAATCGTTGGTTGGGTTCCCCCCTTACCGTAACAAATTGGACCTGGATCGGCTCCTGCGCTTTCTGGACCGATGGCTATCATGCCAAGCTCAATCTTTGCAATCGACCCGCCACCAGCTCCTATTTCGAGCAATTCTACCGCGGGGACATTTATTGGCAGTCCGCTGCCTTTTTTGTAGCGGATATGGCCTACTTCAAATGTCGGGGTAATCGCCGGCGTGTCATCGTCTACTGCGCCAAGTTTTGCCGTAGTTCCGCCCATGTCAAAAGTAATTACATGTCTTTCACCAATACTTTTTCCAACAATACCTCCCATTAAAACGCCTGCTGCAGGCCCGGATTCAATAATACGAATAGGATAGTCTCTGGCAATCTTGGCGGAAACTAACCCTCCGCTGGATTGCATAACAAAAAGGTCGTTTTTAAAATTCCGTTCCGCCAACGTGGTCTCAAGTGCGGCGATGTAACGGTCTACGATTGGTCTAACATAAGCGTTAGCGACGGTTGTATTAGTTCGCTCGTACTCGCGGAATTTTGGTGAAATTTCGGACGAAATGGAAACCGATAGATTGGGTTCTTTTTCTAAAATCCTATCGCGAATGACCTTTTCATGTTTCGGATTGGCGTAGGAATGAATCAAGGAAATGGCTATAGCCTCAAGGTTTGAAGAAAGCATCTTGGCCACAGCCTTATCTAGGGACGTTATATCTAACGGGGTGGAAATCGAACCATCGTAATCTGTTCTTTCAGCAACTTCAGTTATGTTTCTACGTTGAACGAGGGGCTCGGGTTTGTTGATATGTAGATCATAGGTTTCGTATCTCTTTTGCCGGCCAATGATTAGGATATCTCTAAAACCTTGGGTTGTTATCAGACCAGTGGCCGCCCCTTTTCGTTCTAATATGGCATTTGTTGCAATCGTTGTGGCGTGCAACAAGGTGTCAACAGAAGTGGCTGCAAGTTGGCCGTCATCTAACAACTTTTCCAGTCCAGCCAGAACTGCGTCTCCAGGATTAGAGGGCGTACTTGGTACCTTCAGAAAATAGGCAAAACCCTTACTGGTATCTTGCAAAACGAAGTCGGTAAACGTCCCTCCAATATCAAATGCTACTCTGATCATTTTAAACGTCCTGCGTGGGTGCTAATAACGTCTAAATTAGTTATATTATGCGTTCTAAAATTTACCAAATAAAATTCAGTGACAAAACCTTACTTAAATTATTTGAGAACTTCTTTTTTTGAGGGTTGTATTTTATAGCGACAATTGCCAACACGTTATGATTGATCTCAGTTTCAATTTAGCCAACATACCGTCTATATTTTTGAATTTTTTCCGCAACCTGCAAGCAGGCTTGCATGACTTAAAAACAACAAAATTATTAGATTTGTTGTGCGCCAAACGAGTTCCAAACAGAGCATAAAGAAACGCTGATTTTTTAGATGAGTACTGCTTTAGCAGACCGTCGCTTTCGGTCGCTCGGCCACTCTAGGCCCTTAACTATTTGGAGCCTGCGGCAAACGATGACTTGGTTTCTGCGATTGAAATATAGTCGTGCCAATGTCTCGTTTATTGTAACGCAAAATTAAAAGAAAGTTTTTATCAAGGTATTTATAGAATATTGAGTTTTCGCTTTTGATTAACGATGTATCACAATCATTTTTTTGTATAAAGATAGCTTGACGACACATTAACATTAACAATTAGTTGCACTATAATTTAGTTATATTATTAGTTGTCTTTACACGAGAGTTTGGCTGAATTAGGACAAAAATCTATGATAAATCACTTAAAGCAACGTCTATCAGACGACAAAATAACCGTGGCTCCGGGAATATACGATGCTTTGTCTGGACTTTTAGTCGAACAGGCTGGTTTCAGCACAGCGTATTTGTCAGGAGCATCGCTTGCTTATACTCGATTTGGCCGGCCGGACATTGGTCTTATTGGAATGCGCGAAGTGGCCGACACGGTTACAGTTATCCGGGAGCGTATTGATATAGAACTTGTAGTGGACGGTGATACGGGATATGGAAATGCACTCAATGTGATACGAACGGTGAAGGAATTTGAGCGGGCAGGCGCATCAGCCATCCAGTTAGAGGATCAAGATTTACCAAAACGATGCGGTCACCTTAACGGAAAATCGCTTGTTTCGGATATGGAAATGGTAGGCAAGCTGAAAGCTGCAGTAGATACAAGGCTTGATGAAAATACTTTAATCATTGCACGAACGGATGCTATNGCGGTGGAGGGTTTCGNTAGCGCATTGGATAGGGCAGAAAGGTATCTAGAGGCTGGTGCNGATGTACTATTCATNGAGGCTCCTGAGAATAGAAGTCAAATGGAAAAAATGAATGTTCAATTTAAAGGCCGCGCACCACTGNTGGCCAATATGGTCGAGGGTGGAAAAACACCGGTATCTGGTGCCGAAGACCTGGAAAAACTTGGTTATTCAATTGTTATTTTTCCTGGAGGCACAGTGCGGGCTGTTTCTTTTGCTATGCAAGAATANATGGGCCAATTAAAAAAGACTGGTTCTACAGATTTATGGCGGAATCGAATGTTTGATTTTCGCGGGTTCAATGATCTTATAGGAACCCCNGAAATGCTTGCTACGGGCGAGCGATATGCTGACCCGAAAGACTAATTAGTTGCTAGACCCAGTAACTTTGGCCGTGTTGAGTGGCCGGCTTGAACAAATAGCTGACGAGATGGATGCAACGCTGTTCCGGAGTGCGTTTAATCCAATTATTGCNGAGGCTCATGACGCCAGTCATGGCATATATGACAGTNTAACTGGGGAGACNTTAATTCAGGGTAAATCGGGACTTCCAATATTTGTTGGNGCGATGTCTTTTGCAGTGAAAGCAGTAATAAAAAAAGCCTCTGTCGATGGCGATTTGTGCGATGGTGACGTCTATATTTTCAATGATCCTTACGATGGCGGGACGCATCTGTCAGATGTTAGATTAGTTAAACCAGTTTATAGGTCTGGAAACATATTCTGTTTTCTTGCTTCTGTGGGCCACTACCATGATGTTGGCGGTAATGTACCGGGAAACTATAACCCAGCAGCAACGGAAAGCTTTCAGGAAGGGGTCCATATTCCACCGGTTAAACTTTTTAAAAAGGGCGTTCTGCANCAGGACATAATTGATATTATGTCCGCAAACTCAAGATTACCTGGAAGTTTGTATGGTGATTTGAATGGCCAAATAAACGCCTTNGATTTGGGAACTAAGCGATTAAATGAGTTGCTNGACCAGTATGGAGAACAAATAGTTCAAGAGGCTACTTTGGAACTAAAAAAACGNGCTTCGAAGCTTATGCGCTCCTATATAAGCAAATTACCTGACGGAGAGTTTGAAGCTGCCGACTGGCTGGATAATGATGGTATCACTGATGATCCGCTTCAGCTAAACATAAAGCTCAAGATTAGTGGTGATTCAATGACCTTGGATTTCACTGGATCTTCACCAGCTTGCCTTGGTCCTGTAAACATTTCTCGATCAACGACCATAGCAGCATGCTATGTCGCGATGAAGCATGTTTTTCCAGAAGTACCAGCTAACTCAGGGGTTCTTGAACCGATAGATTTTATTATAGATGAAAATTCGATTTTATCCGTTCAAGCTCCCAAGCCTGTTGGCGGATATACTGAAACAATTCTTCGAATTATTGATCTGGTTTTTCAGGCGCTCGCACTTGCCTCTCCCGAATTAACAAATGGGTGCGCATATGGGACTATCAATGCACTTTCTTTAGCGGGACACAAAAAGGATGGTAATCGGTGGGTCATGTTTTCTTTTTTTGGGGGAGGGCATGGCGGGCATCCTTTAGGTGATGGTTTGAACCATGGAAATGCACCTATTTCCACTGCAACTATTCCTCCGTTGGAAATATTGGAAGCAGCTTATCCGATAAAGTTTAGAAAATGGGCGCTGCGGCAAGATAGTGGTGGAGCAGGAGAAAATAGAGGGGGTTTAGGAGCAATATATGAAATTGAGNTGTTGGAAGAGGAAGCAAAAGCTTTTATNTTTGGAGAAAGATCCAAGTTTGCTCCGCCTGGTGTAGTTGGAGGCGGTAACGGTGCTATTAATAAATTTTCATATGAGTATGAAGACGAGATTAAGNCGCCNCCATTAGCATCAAAAATGGTTGATATTTCGTTATCCAAGGGAAAAGCNGTNCGCTTAGAGACCCCAGGNGGNGGGGGNTATGGNAACCCATATGAGAGAAAAATTGAAACCGTANTCAATGATGTAAAACTTGGATATATAAGTTCGGATACCGCTGTTGCCCAATACGGTGTTTTCATAAATGACGATGGAAAGCTTAATAAAGAGAAGACCTTATCTTTCCGAAAAGAAAANAGAAAAACGNGTTAACCTTATGAAGAATGGCTATCTGGTAGGGGTTGATGTAGGTGGNACTTACACCGATGTTTTTGTGCTAAACTTAAACGAAGGCGCTATATCAGTCGCTAAAGTTCCAACCACCGCACCGGACCAATCTGAAGGTTTTTTAGAAGCCGTCACATCCAGCGTCCCGGAAGTATCGCAAATTGCAACGATAGTGCATGGTACGACGGTTGCAACCAATGCCCTTTTGGAACGCAGAGGAGCCAAAACCGGAGTAATCACAACGAAAGGGTTCCGCGATGTTTTGGAAATGCGTAGGCGGGACCGCCCCACAACTTGGGGCTTATGGGGAACATTCGAGCCTATCGTTCCAAGAGATCTTCGACTTGAGGTTGAGGAGCGCATCCTAGCCGATGGGACTATAGATACAAAACTTGATGCGGTGGAAGTTAAAAATGCAGCAAGCTACCTTTTAGAAAAACAGTGCGCAGCGTTATCGATCGTTTTTATCAATTCTTATGTTAACAACAGAAATGAACAGGAAGCTAAGAGAGCTGCTCAAGAAATTTGGCCAAATTCGCATATCACGGTATCGAGTGAAATCCTNCCTGAAATTAGAGAATATGAACGGGCTTCGACTGCAACTTTAAATGCNTTCCTCCAACCTCCTGTGAGTGATTATTTGAAAACANTGGAAACTTCTCTCGAAAAGCAGGGATTTAGGGGGCAGGTTCTTATCGTTCAATCTAATGGCGGGGTGATGAANCTAGAAAGAGCAAAAACGCTGCCTGTGCGAACAGCATTATCTGGACCAGCNGCTGGNGTAATAGCNGCCGCTTATATAGGAATGGTTGCAGGNCAGCCCAATATAATTAGTTGNGATATGGGAGGTACAAGCTTTGACGTATCTCTTATTGTAAATGGGGAGAGTTCTCTTTCTGCTCAAAGTTCTATTGGTTTTGGAATGGTCGTTAGAACACCCATGGTTGAAATAGTTACGATAGGGGCTGGCGGCGGATCAATTGCTCGAGTAGATGAAGGTGGATTGCTTCAGGTGGGACCTGAGTCGGCAGGTTCGAGCCCCGGCCCAGCTTGTTATGGATTGGGTAATATGGCGCCAACCGTTACTGATGCGAATGTTTTGTTAGGGAGAATAAATTCCCAGAATCCGATAGGCGGCAAACTTAAAAAGTTAGATGTTGAGGCGGCAAAGAGCGCTATTCAGTCTAAAATTGCGGAACCCCTTGGNATTAATGTTTTTGAAGCGGCAGATGCGATTCTCCAAGTTGCGAATGGAAAGATGGCAAGCGCTATCAGGTTAGTTTCCGTTGAACGAGGGCATGAGCCTGGGACTTTCGCGGCCATGCCATTTGGCGGCGGCGGTGCTCTTCATGCTGGAGCTTTAATAAAAGAAGTCGGACTAGCATGTGCGTTAGTGCCAAGGTTTCCAGGAATTACCAGCGCGCTAGGCTGCGTCATCGCTGATATGAGATATGATCAAGTTCAAACAATTAATCAGCAGCTGGGCTCCCTTGATTTAGAGTTTCTTGACNATCAAATGGTAAACCACTGTAAAGCGGGACATAAGGTTATTGATTGTGCAGGGAGTACGATTGAAAAGCGTACAGAGCTATTTGAATTAGACATGTTATACGCTGGTCAAACGCATACTGTGACAGTGCCTTTGGATTTAAACTTTTCGGGTGATACAACTAACGTCAATAGNGAAATTATAAAGTCAGCATTTGAAGACGCGTATATCAAGGAATATGGACGACTGCTAAAAAATATTGATATACGAGTAATGAATGTGAGAATTTCAGTTATTGGCCATCGTCCAAAATTCGACTTAACACTTCTAGCTCCGTCAAAAAATAACAGTTTAGAAGGAGCTATAACGGGGAAACGATCGGTTTACATCAATGGTGACTGGTCTGATGTAAAGATATTTGATCGCTTGTCTTTACCTATAGGTGCAGAAGTACATGGACCTGCCGTTTTAGAGCAGCCTGATACAACCATTTTCTTAGAGGATGATATGGTCGGTTTGGTNGATATTTACGGAAACTTTTTGATAAAGGTGCAAAATTGAGTACAGGTAAAGGAAAGTTAGACTTAAAAAAAACCGCTCTAATCTTGTGTGATCTTCAAAACGACTTTTTGCATCCAGATGGTGCTTATGGTCGTAATGGAATGACAGAACCGGAAATATCAGTTTTGCCAAATCGACTGAAGCCGGTTGCTGAGAAGGTTAGATCACGAAATGGATGGCTGATTTCTACACACTTCACTTTGGTTCCTGGTAAGAAGGGGCGACCGCTTATTTCCCCTCATTTAAGTGAACTCCGACCATTTCTAGGTGAGGGGGATTTTGCGTCTGGTGGCTGGGGGCATGACCTTGTAGCCGAACTGCAACCTGTTGATATAAAAGTTGAAAAGNTAGCTTTCTCTGCTTTCTACATGAGCAGACTTGATTGGATCTTGAAAAAGATAGCTGTAGATAATCTTATTTTCGCTGGTATCGTCACAAATGGNGGGGTTGCATCGACATTGAGAGATGCGCATGTTCGGGACTTTAATTCTATTCTACTTAGTGATGGTTGTGCTGCCTTCAATTTAGAAACTCACCAGACAGCCGTGTCGTCTTTAGCTCCGGTAGCAGATATTTGTACATGTTCACAACTTTTGGAGAGGTTGGTTTGAGCAACGTTCAGTTTGTCCAAACTTTTGGCTGCGACCATAAAGTTACTGTAGCTATAGTCGGAGCAGGTGCTGCCGGGTTAATAGCGGCTCTTGCAGCGAAAGACACTGGCGCTGACGTTATGGTTTTTGAATGTGACAGTTGGCCGAGTGGTTCGACTGCTCTTTCGTCCGGATTCATTCCTGCCTGCAACACACGCTGGCAATCAGTNATAGGAAGTANTGATACGGTTGANCTTTTTGNGGGAGACATTCAAAGAAAAAATAAAAACCANTCGGATTATGAGTTTGTAAGAAATATTTGTTCGATATCAGCAGAGGTTCTTCATTGGTTGGCGGATCAACATCAGCAAGAGTTCATTCTTATAGACCATTTTCTCTATCCCGGACACACTACTCACAGAATGCACGCTCATCCCAAAAGAACTGGTTTAGCTCTGATTGATAGTNTGCNAAAAGCTGCAGAGAAAGCAGGTATAGATATTGTATGTTCTGCTCAAGTTGAGGATTTATTTGCAGAGACAAATGGTTTAATTCGNGGCCTTGCTATCAAGCGNCCAAACGGAGTGCAAGAGCTTGTTGGTTGCGATAGTTTGATACTTGCATGCAATGGGTTTGGTGGAAACCGTGTTATGGTCGAAGAGTTCATTCCCGAAATGTCAGACGCCCTTTATTTTGGTCATTCAGGAAATAAGGGGGAGGCAGTNTTATGGGGCAAGCAACTAGGTGTTGGTGTATCGCAGATGGGTTCTTANCAAGGTCANGGTTCAGTCGCNACACCACATGGAATTTTAATTACNTGGGCTATTATAATGGANGGTGGAATACAGCTGAATTGCATGGGCGAGCGGTTTTCCAACGAAACCGAGGGATACTCCGAGCAAGCATTAAATGTATTGCGGCAACCAAANGGGATTGCATGGAATGTTTTTGACGAGCGTCTCCATAATTTAGGCCTAGAGTTTGAAGACTACCGACAAGCGCAAGAAAACGGGGCGGTACGGATAGCTAACTCATTTGAAGATTTAGCGAATATCATTGGTGCNCCCGTCAATGCAGTAAATAATTCTTTGGAGCTAATAAATAAGTATTCAAAAACAGATTTGCCTTGTCCATTTGGACGTATCTTCAGCGATAAGAAAGGACTTCATGGTCCGCCCTTTTATCTTGTTAAAGTAACTGGTGCCCTTTTTCACACACAAGGCGGATTAATGGTTGATAACCAAGCGCGAGTTTTGAAACCAGACGGGTCGAAGCTGCCGAATCTGTTTGCAAGTGGAGGTGCTGCAGTTGGTGTATCGGGAAAGGGAGTTGATGGTTACCTTTCAGGAAACGGTTTATTGACAGCGATGACGTTGGGGTACCTAGCGGGTCGCTCGGCCGGTGAACAAACTAAAATAGTGTAAAAATTAAGGTGCCCCAATTTGCTGGGGCACTAATATCGCTANGNACANAAAGTTAATCTAAAACGAATGTTGGCACTGGCGGTCCNTCCGGCTCTTCAGTTTCAGAAAACTTTAATTTTACTCTTTGACCGATAGCCAATTCGTCAAGGTTGCATTCTATTATATTTGTCATCATTGTCGGGCCTTCGTCCAATGTGACGTAAGCTATAGCGAAAGGAGGATCGGCTCGACGTAAAACACTCCATGANTAGATCTCACCTTTACCCGAGGTCTCTACNAGAGTTACANTTTGTGCGCCGCAGTGAGGGCAAATACCTCTGGGGTAGTAATGGTTCTCACCACAAGAATTGCAATTACCCACCATTAGTTTTCCATCTTTTGNGGCAGACCAAAACTGCTCGGTGTCTGGATCCGAAACAGGTGAAGGGAATGTTCGTTTTTTTANAGTCATTTGATTTACTCCCGNTCCATAATAACAGTGGCACTGCCATGACGTGTTCCAAGTGACCCTCCAGTCCCATGAGCCAACGCTAAATCGCAGTTTGGAACTTGTACACTCGGATGAGCTTCCCCACGAAGTTGGCGAACTGCCTCTATTACTTTCGTCAAGCCTCCACGATTTGCCGGGTGATTGTTACATAGGCCTCCACCATCCGTATTGAAAGGCAACTTTCCCGAACCTGCGATTAAATTCCCGTCGGAGACAAAGGCGCCNCCCTTACCCTTTTCGCAGAACCCTAGGTCTTCAAGCTGCATAAGAACGGTTATTGTAAAGCTATCGTAGATCGAAGCGTATTTAATATCTGCAGGCTTAACCTTAGCTTCATCGAAAGCCATGGGACCAGACCATACGGCGCCTGAGTATGTCAAGTCTACCTTGCCGCCCATTTGATGTTTAGGTGCTTCACCAGCGCCGATAACTTTTATCAAAGGCCGTTTCAAGGTTTTTGCAACTTCTGGGGAGGTTACGATAATNGCCCCCCCTCCATCACTGATAACGCANCAATCCAATCGATGAAGCGGGTCAGAGATCATAGGTGAGTTNACCACCTCATCCACAGTTACCACATTCCTCAACATGGCATGTTCGTTATATTGCGCATGNTGAGAAGCAGCCACTTTAATCCAAGCGAGTTGTTCGCTTGTGGTTCCATATTCATACATATGTCGCTGCGCGCACATGGCATACATATTNACGACAGTTGGACCAAACGGGAATTCAAAGGCCACGTCTGGTGCAGAAGANCCGTAATTCCGAGGTGCTGTTCCTGTAGCCATTCCTTCAGCTCTTGGCCTACCTGCAAGAGTTATTAAAGCTACTGAGCATTTTCCCATAGCGATAGCTTCTGCGGCGTGGCCAACGTGCAAAACATATGAAGACCCGCCTGTTTCAGTGGCATCTATGTGTTTAAGCTTGAGGCCCATATAATCGACGAGGGAGAGGGGCCCAAGACCTGGAGCATCACCTGCACAGAAATATCCGTCGACATCATCTTTAGTTAATCCGGCGTCCTTGAGGGCTCCCAGGGCCGACTCAGAGTGCAGTTGTGCCAATGATTTATCAGTTGCTTTACGAGTAGGGTGTTCATAAACCCCCGCGATATAAGCCTTTCCATTTATACTCATGAATTTTTCCCTCGATTGTGATTTTTCTGTTCTACTACTCCAGTGGCCCTGTTTCTAGTTTTTGATTAAAATTTTTGATCAGTAGCTTGATTAATNTTGANNCAGCTTACTATTTATCCGAACGCTTAAAGGAAGCCNGCCCAGAATAGGAGTTCGCCTTTTTCTTTGAGTTCTATTTGTTGTTTGATTNCCAATTTTCCATCATNTNGTATNTCATAACTGACAAGGCTTAAAGGGAAATTAGAAATCGTACCACTAGAATTAATTTTCTNTGAGCATTCNGAGTTTCCGGCAACAAGCATTTTTCCAGAGTTGTGGATAGAAAAAGTTCTTGGCAGTGATCCAAATGTGTTGGCAGCTTGGATTAACGCAGGTTTGCAGGTTAATTGATCTATTTTAAATACAGCAATGTTGTCCTCGCCGTCAGGGAGTGGTGCGTCATTATTCGGGTTAATTGCGTAGGTACGGTTTGAGACGTAAACAAACTTTCCAGAGGGATGCACATGGATAGCTGAGTTTGCTTGTCTAGCATCTGCCGTTACCGGCTTTGATAAAGTAGATGTTTTGAACACTGGATTGTCGGCAATTTTCCCCTCCAGTATTTCAAATGTATGAAGCTCACTCTGGCGTTCAACAGCAAGATAAAGGCAAGTTCCATTTGGATGAAAGTCAAGGTGCCGAGCCCCAAAACCTATACCACCTGAAGGGTTTATTGTTTTCATAGTTTGGAGGCGATCGTCTTGAATATGGAAGAGTTTTAGACAGCCAGGTTGTTCGGGGTTATTCTCTGTGGCATCATAACCACGACATACCAGAATTACTGTCTTTCCATCTGGTGTTATTCGGACCTGATGACCAAATATTCCCACATCGTCTCCGGTTAACTGGAGCTTTAATTCTTCGAGACAGCCACTTTGGTTGAGTTTATGTAGAGATAATGAACTTGGATTATTATATGCTGTTAAGAGGTTTTCACCATTTTTATCAGTGCAAAGGTGGATAGGACGATATGTCACAGACCGTTTGGGGCCTAGTATTGTAAGGCCCCCCGTGCTGCGATCAATAGAACAGGCGATGAGCGAGTGTTGAGAACCCATTTTGCCTGGACCGCCATCACTAAGTGCCATGTAAGCAATATCCTTTTGTGGATGAGACCAGACATATTGAACGTTGGAACCAAAATCCATTACGCCACAGAACTCTAGCTTATAAGTCTTTAAATTGGGCACATACCAAGAAAGTTGTGATCCAATGGAAGCGTATAAATATTGAATATTATTTTTCACTTTAAGTTTCCTTGGCTGAGATCGATTGTTGGCAATCTTATTTTGTTTGTTTTTGAAATTAAAATACAAAGACTGACGCTAATGCAGCTATGTTGGCGACAAATATTATAGAGATAGCTGTTTTTTTCAGATTAGGCGCTTTCCTGCTATTATATTTTTTTTTTTTGTGTAAGCTACTCTTGAGTGAACGGCTCAGCTTCTCAAAGTTAAACACATAGTCCAACCGTTTCAACCTTAGACCAAAATCGAGCTAGAAAACCGGAGTCCTCAAAATATGCCTGACCAAATGATTTCAAACTCACAAATTATTGGCGCGTACAGAGAAAAAACCCCAGGATCAGAAAAACTGTCTATGGAAGCGAATGACGTACTGCCTAGCGGTATCGCTCATGACTCTCGATACTTAAAACCATACGCACTTTATATCGATAAAGCTCAAGGTCCCCATAAATGGGACGTAGATGGTAATCGTTACGTGGACTATTTTGGGGGTCATGGGGCTCTGCTTCTCGGNCACTGCCACCCGGAAGTAACTGAAGCTGTACAAAATGCTTTAGCTGCAGGTACTCAGTTTGGAGCAAACCATCCAAAAGAAGTAGAATGGGCCAACCAAGTTATAAAAATGGTACCTTCTGTAGAAAGGGTTCGTTTTACCTCATCCGGTACGGAGGCTACGTTAATGGCGCTTCGTCTAGCTAGATCATTCACGGGTAAAACAAAGTTTATTCGTTTTAAAACGCATTTCCATGGTTGGCATGATCACATGACAACGGGTTACGCCAATCACTTCGACGGCACAGCTACTGCGGGTGTTTTAGATAATATAGCTAATAATGTTGTGCTAGTATCTCCTCAGGATATCTCTGAAATCCAGGAAGTTATTGCCAATGACGATGATATTGCTGCGGTAATTGTTGAGCCTACTGGGTCTTCGTTTGGAATGGTTCCCATGGGTGAGGAATTTTTGTCATCGGTAAGAGAAATAACTGCTGCTAATGGTATTCTGCTTGTTTTTGACGAAGTGGTTACTGGCTTTAGGTGTTCTCCGGGAGGAGCACAGGAAGCTTATGGGATCACTCCAGACCTTACTACCATGGCAAAAATACTGGCAGGGGGCCTGCCAGGAGGAGCAGTTGGAGGCCGTAAGGAAATCTTGGAAGAATTAGATTTTGAAAAAACGGCTGAACGGGGACGCGAGAAAATCCAACATCCGGGAACCTTTAATGCAAATCCCGTATCGGCAACCGCGGGTATTACCGCATTGAAAATTATTGAAAAAACCGATGCATGTAAAACAGCGAACGANTCTGCAGCTTGGCTTAGAAGTCGGTTTAACGAGATCTTAGAANATAAGAATGTACCATGGGCTGCTTACGGTACTTTTTCGGGTGTTCATATCTTCATGAATAAAAGNGGTATGTCCCTAAAACCCTCTAGTTTTGATGCAGCATCNGTTNCTTATACGGAATTAAAAAATAAAGANCCCCAAGTTGTAACTAAGTTNCGCCTGGCGATGGCAATCAANGGCGTAGATTTTAATAATTCACCAGGAGCTCANCTTTCCGNGACGCATACAAAGGAAGATCTGGAATTCACAGCNGNCGCGTTTAGCGAAGCCCTNGATATGCTTCGAAGAGACGGGGAAGTNTAAAAGAGCNNCTAATCATTAATATTTAAAACGCCAAAATAACCTAAGTGTTTNAATTGTTTGACACCAGCGCCCCCGGATATGAGTTCAGCAAGCNATTTCGGCTGTGTAACTACAAAACCGGCTAGTCTTTTTATGCCATAATACCCAAACACTGGTGAAAGTGGAGTTCCGGGGCCAATCAGACTTACTTTGGCATTTTTTGCTAAACGCAAAATGTTGTCGAGCGAGCCGTTTACCCATGTTGAAGCAGTAACTATTAGGTGGTNGCATNCAGGAATCAGTTGCGCNGCGGCACTTTCTGGGTAATCTTTTGGCCCAGGGTTTCGTTCAAGAACNTAAGCCTCTGGTAGTTTATGGTCTAATCCNGGAAATCGCCCGACAATAACAATTTTATCGTTGTCGCAAGCCTTGATATCTAGACCATTTTCTGAGCTTAGGTCTAAGTTAGCATTATTAACTAGAGAATTTAATGTCGCGCATCCGACTGCCCGTTCAAACGGGTTTTGAGAGTGGCACAAATTAATCGTGCTATCTGTTGATTGACCCTCAAATACCAATAGATCATTTAAATTTTTTTTTCTTAAAGGACCTGTGGGGCTAGTTACCAAACCTGAACCTCTATCTGTTTCAACGAGTGTCCAATATTTCCCGATTGTTAACCTTTTTACTGTTGCTGTTGGCAGGTCTTTCTTTAATTCGTTGAAGCCTANCGGAGCCGTTTCAAAGTTTAATGTTTTCATCTTTGAAATTGAATAATAGTCATTCCAAAAACGACCATACCTGCCCCTAGGAGTTTTCCAAATGTAATGGGATGCTTTTGAAATCCTACTGCACCAAAGTGGTCAAGTAATAGCGAAGCGGTAACGATACCGAGAATAGTGACTGAAACATAAGCAGCAGCTCCCATTTTAGGAGCAAAATTTAACGCGCCAAAGACCGCGAAGGCACCAATTAACCCTCCGCACCACATCCACCATGGCGCCTGCATTGCAATTTTTAGGGAAGGTAATTTTACCCTTACAAGAAGCATTACAATTAGGATNGCAAGAGTTGCGACAGCTGTATTCGTGGCTGCTGCGAGNAGGGGGTGCCCAAGAGNTTTTCCTAAAAGACTGTTNATGCCGGCNTGAACCGGCATACCGCAACCTATTANTAGGGCNACGATAAAATATCCAAGATAGGTCGTTGACATGACAATTTCCTCGTCTGGTCGTTATTTTCTTTTTTTGATTAGTATTACTGGCGTGCGGAACGGCGGGTTACTTTTTCGAGTCGAGCTGCGCTAAATTTTAATTCGGGAATTTTTCCAAATGGATCGAGTGCTGGGTTTGTTAAAAAGTTCACTGCGGCCTCAGAATAGCAAAATGGAACGAAGACAACGCCGNTTGGCACGTCAGAGTCACTTCGTGCAAGGAGTTCAATCGAGCCACGTCGTGTCTCTACTCGGATTTCATCGCCTGGAGCGAGATCCCAAAGCGAGAGATCATCNGGATTTATATGTGCAAAGGCTTCAGGCTCAATTTTGTCTAANACAGATGCTCTGCGAGTCATGGAACCAGTGTGCCAGTGTTCGAGAAGCCTGCCAGTAGTTAGNACTAGAGGAAACTTACTGTCTGGCACCTCATTAGGCGGTAGGATGTCGCATGGGACGAGTTTTCCTCGTCCAGAATCCGTCGGGTAGCCATCGGAAAATATAACACTGTGACCCTCAGAAAATTCGTCCTCGCAAGGATAAGTCACGGCACTTTCTCTTTCTAANCTGTCCCANGTAATACCGTTAAGAGAAGGCATTACTTCTCGCATCTCTGAAAATATATCNTTTGGTTCGGAGTAGTTCCATGACAGTCCCATGCGATTGGCAATCTCTTGAATTATCCACCAGTCTTGTTTAGCGTCGCCTGGTGCCGGGATTGCTTTTCTACCAAGTTGGACACGCCGGTCTGTGTTAGTAAATGTTCCATCTTTTTCCGGAAACGCGGTAGCAGGAAGAATGACGTCGGCAAATGCAGCGGTTTCGGTAAGGAATATATCCTGGACTACAAGGTGATCTAACCGTGAAAGGGCCTCGCGCGTATGATTTTGGTCGGGATCCGACATGGCTGGGTTCTCACCCATGATGTACGCTCCCTTAATTTTTCTATCATACATTGCCTCGGTGATTTCAACGACTGTGAGTCCTTTTTCTTTGTCGAGATCAGTATCCCAAAAATCTTGCCATCGATTTAGCTGATCAGTGTCCGTAACCGACTTATAGTCCGGATAAAACATCGGGATTAATCCTGCATCAGAGGCTCCTTGAACATTATTCTGGCCNCGGAGTGGATGAAGCCCNGTTCCTGGCCGACCGACGTGACCGCAAATCAAGGCTAAAGAAATTAGACAACGTGCATTGTCTGTCCCATGAGTATGTTGTGATACTCCCATGCCCCAAAAGATGAGAGCGCTATTTGCATTTGCGTAAATNCGCGCTATCTCTTTTATTNTATTTGCTTCTATTCCGCAAAGGGGCGCCATGCGTTCTGGAGTAAANTNGGCTGTCTGTTTTTTTAGATCCTCAAANCCTTCAGTATAACCATCTATGTATTGTTGATCGTAGAGTTCCTCTGAAATAATTGTATTAATCATTCCGTTTAACATAGCTACATCTGAACTTGGCTTAAATTGGATCATGTGTGTTGCATGCCGAGTAAGTGCTTGGCCTCGCGGGTCCATAACAATCAATGTAGATCCAGCCTTCACAGCATTTTTGATAAATGTGGCGGCGACTGGATGGTTAACTGTTGGATTTGCTCCAATTACAATAATTACTTCAGCGTTTTCGGCCTCAGCGAATGGGGCTGTAACTGCACCTGAACCAATAGTTTCCATAAGTGCTGCTACTGATGATGCATGGCACAAGCGTGTGCAATGATCGACATTATTTGTTCCAAATCCAGTGCGAACTAATTTTTGTACTAAATAAGCTTCCTCATTCGAACCCTTTGCTGATCCAAATCCTGCAAGGGCGTTCCCTCCGTCTTTTTCACGGACCTTTACTAATCCGGATGCTGCGAAGTCAAGTGCCTCCGTCCAGCTTGCCACTCTAAAATTTTCTAAAGGGTTTTCAGAAATTTCGCGTGTTTTCGGACAGTTGTCTTTTCTTATCAGTGGTGAAGTGAGCCGCTCAGGATTATGAACATAATCAAAGCCGTATCGGCCTTTTACGCAAAGCCTTCCGCGATTGGCCGGTCCGGGACGGCCGTCAACAGAGAGTATTTTGTCATCTTGTATATTGAAGGTTAGTTGGCAACCTACCCCGCAGTATGGGCATAAACTGTCTACCTTTCTATCTGGCGTGTTTGCATATACACCATTTTCATCAAGNGATGCCTTGGGCATCAAGGCTCCTGTTGGACACGCTTGNACGCACTCNCCGCATCCAACGCAGGTACTCGCACCCATGTCATCCCCTAAATCAAAAACGATATGAGCCTGGGGACCACGTCCGGCGAGGCCAATGACGTCATTTACCTGCACCTCTCGACAAGCTCTCACGCATAAACCGCATTGGATACACGCATCCATATTGACGGCTATGGCCGGGTGGCTGCTGTCTGGTTTTGGAGCGGAGTGCGGGGGAAATCTACTGTTGCTAAGTTTTGCATCATTTGCAAAGTGCCAGAGCGTAGAATCTGGATCGTGAGCATCCTCCTGGCAAGGTTGGTCTGTTACGAGTAACTCGAGCACCATTTTCCGCGCTTTTTCCGCACGCTCGCTTTCCGTTTTTACAACCATACCTTCACTGACTTTTCGGATACAGGAAGCGGCAAGGGTCCTCTCCCCGTTTATCTCCACCATGCAAGCGCGACAGTTACCGTCAGGTCTGTAACTGTCTGCGGGCTTATGGCACAGATGTGGAATTTCAATACTAAGGCGAGAAGCCACCTCCCAGATTGTCTCGTCTCTGTTTGCCTGTATCTGTTCATCATTTATAGTAAGGTTTATTAAGTTGTTCATAGTCTTTCTTCGAAACAGCTATATAAGTTTCCTATTATGTATTGGGTGTTAGCAGTTATCATAGTGTTTGAAATGATCTTGACTTATTTATACATCAAAATTCTTCTTTGAAAAATTTAATAGTGGATACCAGTGGATTGCTGGCAGCTTGTCCTAAACCGCATATGGATGCGTCTTGCATAGTGACTGCTAACTCAGAAAGCAAGTCAATATCCCAATTATCGTGTTCCATGAGTCTGACCGCCTTTTCAGTACCTACACGGCATGGCGAGCACTGACCACAGCTTTCATCCTCAAAAAATCGCAATAAATTAAGGGCGGCTTCTTTTATCGAATCTTTGTCTGATAAAATAACAACAGCATGGCTGCCAACGAAACAACCATGCTTTTCGAGTTGACCAAAATCAAGAGGTAAATCATCCATTTTAGCGGGTAAAATTCCGCCTGAAGCACCACCAGGTAAGTAGGCCCGAAATTCATGCCCGTCTTGCATACCTCCACAATAGTTATCAATAAGCTCTCTTACCGTGCTTCCNGCCGGAGCTATTTTAACTCCAGGGTCTTTAATGCGNCCCGATACAGAATAGCTGCGTAAACCGGGGTGANCCTCTTTCCCTTGACTTTCAAACCAGGTTGGACCTTTCTCAAGTATATCTCTGATCCAAAACAAAGTTTCAACGTTGTTTACTAATGTTGGTTTATTAAAAATACCAACTTCTGCAACGTAAGGGGGGCGATGTCGCGGGTATCCCCTTTTACCTTCTATAGATTCAATCATGGCTGACTCTTCACCGCAAATGTAGGCGCCAGCACCTCGCCGTAGATGAATTCGCGTATGGGGCACTAATCCTTCTGTTCTTAGATGATTAATTTCCTTTTCCAGCATAATACGAATTTCGGGATATTCATCTCGAAGATAAAAATAGCAATCCCCCGCACCAACAACCCACGCGGCAATTAACATTCCCTCTAAAACCCTGTGAGGATCTGTCTCCAGATAATACCTATCTTTAAATGTACCTGGTTCGCCTTCGTCACCATTTACAGCGAGTACTTTTTCGCCCGCGGCGTTGCGCACCAAATTCCATTTTCGCGACGTCGGAAAGCCTGCCCCACCTAATCCTCTAAGACCTGAGGAAGCGAGCTGTTCTAATATTTTTTCAGCAGTGATTGCTTGGGCTGTACATAATTTAAGAAGTTTATAGCCCCCATTATCTAAATATTGATCGATTTTAATGGGCGATATCTTGTTGTGGGTTATGGTTCCATTTCTGGCTTTTGAGAGATGGTCTAGAATGTTGGCGGTACTGACCTTTTCCATCATGGAATGACCTACTGCGGCAACTGGTGCCTTATCGCATGCACCCATGCAAGGTGAACGCACAACACGAACATCTTCTCCAGCTGAAGAAGCCACGTCACTCAAGATATTATCAGACCCGAATAAAGAACAGGTTATGCTGTCACAGACACGTAGAGTAATTGGCGGCAGGTCGTTCTCACCGTCCCGTATGATATCAAAGTGTGCGTAAAAAGACGCTACCTCATATACTTCAGCCATTGCCATTTTCATTTCATGGCTAAGAGCTACAAGTTGTTTCGTTGTTATAAATCCGTATTTATCTTGAAAAAGATGCAGGTGTTCAATAAGTAGATCCCGTCTTCGAGGCCTATTTCCTAGGACCTGTCTAACTTGTTGAAGGATTTCTGGATCCACTTGCCGTCCTTTGCTGAAGGCTCTGCCGCGCCGCCCTCGAGCACTTCCTCTCTTAAGGCTAGGCTGTTGGTCTGTTGTCTTTTTTCTACTCTGTGTATTTTGCAAAATTATTTCTTTCGAGACGGGTTATGTGCTTTCAGGAAGATACCTTGCTCCACTTAACTCTTCAATCTTATACATTGTATTAATAGTTTATATATGCGCACTGTTACGGTCTTTATATAAATCATTTTTGGCTAGTATCCAAAGAATTGTCATGACAATTTCCGAACGATCTAAAAAATGTTATGATTAGCAATACTCGATAGGGTTCGAACGTTAAATTAAAGAGAAGCGTTGTGGCTAGTATTTTATCTGACTTGGCAGAAGAGATAGAAAAAATCCCCCCATATACAGTATTTGGGAGGGTAACCGCTGTCTTGGGTATGATGGTGGAAATTGGGGGAGTTGAGAGAGCCCTAGCCATTGGGGACAGAGTACATCTTAATAATAAAAGGGGTGGAAAAGTCATTTGCGAAATAGTTGGATTTAAAGATGGCAGAGCGCTTGCGATGCCATTCAGCAGTCTTGACGGAATTGGTGTAGGTAGTGAGGCGGAGATAGAGAATGCTGACTATAGAGTATATCCGTCGGGTTCGTGGCTTGGCCGTGTTATAGATGCTATGGGGCAGCCGATCGATGATCGGGGGGCACTTTTAGGTGGAACAAAAGGGTATTCCGTCCGTGGAACACCTCCGCCTGCGCACAAACGTAGCCGAATAGGTCCTAAAGTTGATGTAGGNGTGCGTGCCATAAATACTTTTCTAACAGTTTGCGAAGGCCAAAGAATGGGTATTTTTTCTGGATCTGGAGTTGGAAAATCCATTCTNATGTCGATGATAGCAAGATTTAGCTCTTCCGAAGTCAACGTTATTGGTCTGGTTGGAGAACGGGGACGTGAGGTTCGCGAATTTATTCAAGATTATCTTGGGGAAGAAGGGCTCGCTAGGAGTGTTGTAATAGCTGCAACTTCGGATGAGTCGCCACTTATGCGGAGGCAAGCTGCCTACATGACGCTGGCGGTAGCTGAAGCTTTCAGGGACACTGGCAAGCAAGTTATGTGCATGATGGATAGCATCACCNGATTTGCNATGGCTCANCGAGAAATAGGCTTGGCATCGGGAGAGCCNCCTGCGTCCAAGGGTTATACTCCTATGGTGTTTTCTGAGTTGCCGAAGTTATTGGAGCGTGCGGGCCCCGGCCTAGAAGGGACTGGGTCGATAACTGGTCTCTTCACAGTCCTCGTAGAGGGNGACGATCATAACGAACCGATTTCCGATTCTGTCAGAGGAATAATAGATGGACACATCGTGTTAGANCGGANNATAGCCGATAAGGGGAGATACCCCGCTATCGACATCCTAAAGAGTGTGTCGCGAATGATGCCTGACTGTAATACAGCCGATGAAAATCTTGTCGTTTCTAAAGCCAGATCGCTTCTTGCATCTTATGAAGAAATGGCTGACATGATTAGACTTGGAGCCTACAGAAAGGGGAGTGACCCAAAAATTGATGAAGCAATAGTGTACTATCCCTCGCTGGAACAATTTTTAACNCAGGATAAAAACGAAAAAATAAAGATCGAGGANGGATACCAGCAGTTGACCGAAATTTTACATATTAACAACTCACCTGAAGAAGAGCTTGATGAAATGAATATTAAAAGTCCTGATGACGAGATAGCAGAAAGTTCTCCCGAGGATGCATCATAAGCTGTGGGTATTATGAATGAGTCAGTATGATAAGTTAGTTCGGCTTAAGGAGTTCGAGCTTGACGAAAGGCGGCGTGACGCCGGGTCGATTCTTGCAGAAGTCAATCGACTGACCGAAAAGAAGCAATCTTTGGAACTTAGTTTGAAACANGAACAGGATNTTAGNTCNTNTTCNNTGGAANTNTTGGGGCAGTATTCTAAATTCGCTTTGAGGGTTTTGAAAGAACGTGAGATGCTAGACGAGGCTATTGTTGAGGTGGAGAAGGCTTATTCGGAGGCAAATAGGCTCGTAACTGCGGCTTATCAGGAAGTTAGAAAAGCAGAAATTATTAGGGATGAAGCGNCTAAGAAAGAAGCTGAAAAAATTCGGCGCGATGAGCAGATCGAATCAGATGAGGTGGCACAGAACATTCATCGTCAAAAAAATAATTAGTCGGCGCTAAAGGTCTCAAAATACCTTCTTAAATTATATTTTTTTAAGAAGGCAAAACCGATCGTCTTTTGACATTTATAACAGTAGAAGTTGTCCCAAATAACATTACAGCGCATGCGTAGAAGACGTAGCTGGCATTTCCAATGTCCATCAGCCAACCCAATAAAAGAGGCATTAGAGACGAACCGAGGTCTAGACCAGAATAAACGAAACCGAAAATACGACCAGTTGAGCCGGGTGGCGTGGCCTTTTTAACAAGCATATCTCGAGAGGGTGCAGTAACTCCTGAGAAGAAACCTGACAAGCCCAGAAATGCTATCACGCTCGAAGCTGTGATAATTTGACTTCCGATAAGAAGAAGAACAAATCCCGATAACGATACGCCCGCTATTGCGATTATATCATGTCTTGTCGTTTTATCTGCCAAGACACCCCCACTCAAAATGCCAAAGGCAGAACATACCAAAAAGGTAGTTAGTGCAAACGTCGCTTGCGTTATATCAATCTCGTATAACTCGCCTATAGCGCTGACCCCAAAACTTTGTACGCCTATAAGGGCGGCGGCTAGAAGTGCAAAAAAACAAAAACATGACAGAATAGTTGGGGAAAATAATAGCGATAAGTTTTTGAAAAGTGATCTTAAACTAAGGATTGAAGTGTCAAGCGGAGTTATTGAATCGCGCTTGTTGTCATTTAAATCACTTCCAAAAATAATAAAAAAAAGCACAATTGATAATCCTANNAAACCAGCCAATATCAAGGCGTACTGCCAGTTTAAGAGTTGGGTGACAGAGATCACAAAAACAGGTGCGGCAGCCCAACCTACATTTCCACTGAAAGCGTGGATGCCATATGCTTTGCCTAGACGTCCAGAGGTTACTTTTTGTGTGAGAATCGATAGATCGGCAGGATGAAAAACACTATTTCCAAGGCCTGCTAACATGGCAAACAATAACAGCATCCAGAATTCTGACGCGAATCCGTACCCTATCACACTCAAGCTTAATAAGGTTAAACCACCTAGCAAAATATTNCGCGCCCCGTATCTATCAACAAAAAAGCCAGCTAATGTTTGTGCAATTCCGGAAACCCCATAGAAAAGTGTTGTTAAAAGGGCTAGCGCCGAGTAAGTNACGCCAAATTCTTCTTTTAAAATTGGAAAAAGAGGTGGCAAGACTAGATGAAAGAAATGACTTGCGCCATGAGCTGATCCAACCAACCCTATAACCTTTATATCAGAATGCAAATCTTGGGTTGAAAGTGTCATGGCGAGTATTTTTGTTAATAGACAATAAATATTTTTAGCTTCATCCCAAGTCTGATTGTAATTAACTTGATTTGCAACCTATGAAGCAGGCAAAATAATANAAGTGAATTCTTTAGGTGCACATGGGAGGCAAGCATGCCTTATATCACGTCAGCCGAAAAAGCGCGNTCAGAAAGAAAAGCGATAGACGTACTTGGGCAAGAATATTTTTTAAGNCCGTACGTTGGGAGTGCGCCAAAGCGCGGTCATTATGTTCCTGGTAATGAAAAGAATGATGATGGCCTTCCGCAGGGTTTTTTAGTTGAACAGCCGCCAAATTCTATAACCCGACCGCATTTTCATAATCACGAGCAATTTCAACTATTCGTCGAAGGTAGTGCGCATATGGGTAAAAAGGCGGCGCCGCCCTTTTCACTTCATTACGTAAAAGGGCATACACCTTATGGTCCAATCACCGCAGGCCCTGACGGTGTAAAATATTTTACCCTGNGAGCTCGCTGGGACACGGGAGCCAAATATATGCCAGAGTCGCGAGATTTGCTCGAAAAGGGGTCCAAGAAGCATAAAATGGTGGTGGATATATNCGTNCCTGAATTATCTGANCTANNNCANCTGAATGAATTTAGTCGGTCCGAGGTCATACCGGTAGACTCAGAAGGAATAGGCGCTTACTTATATTGTATACCTCCAGAAATTAGTGTTGATTTGACGGTCCCGAGTGCTGGGGGAGGNCAGTATGGTATTGTGTTAAATGGATNCGTTATTTCAAGTGATCAAAAACTGGGTAAACTATCAGGCGTATATCGAAATCATGATGAAGACGAGCTTCAAGTGGAGGGCGGAACGCAAGGCGCTGCTGTTCTATTGATGCAATTTTCGGATGATCTTGTTTCGTGAAAGCTGATAAACCTATTTATGGNTTTAAAACGGAAGAATTTGAAGAACGAACATTAAGAGCTCAGCGCTTGATGTGGCAGCAAGAGATTGACGCTCTTCTCCTNACAACCGAACCGGAATTTCGCTATTTNTCNGGATTTCANACGCTTTTTTGGCAAAGCCCGGCGCGGCCATGGTTTCTTGTAATCCCTCTANACGGAAAACCNATAGCTGTTATTCCNGAAATTGGTGCGGAAAGAATGGCTAGTACTTGGATAGACCAAATAGAAACTTGGGGTTCACCAAGACCAAATGATGAAGGGCTTACTGAATTATCTAAGGTATTGAAAAATATTAAAAGAAATTTTGGCCGTATAGGCTTGCCAATGGGAGCGGAAACTTATGTAAGGATGCCATTTTCGGATNTTAGAAAATTAACGCAGTCGCTATCGCAGACAGATTTTGTCGATGGNTCGCCAATTATTAATAAGCTTCGCATGATTAAGTCTGAAAACGAAATTTCTAAAATTCGTTTTATTTGTCAGTGTGTTTCCCGAAGTTTCCAAAATATGGGGGAACTTGCAAAGCAGGGCGACATAGAAAGAGAAATATTTAGGCGAATGAGAATAGATATTTTATCGAACGGCGCTGACGAAGTGCCATACCTTGTTGGCGGTTCAGGGCAAGGTGGACCAGAAGAAGTTATAGGTATGCCCTCAGACAGGGTACTCGAGGAGGGCGACGTATTGATGATGGATATTGGCGCGATTTTTGATGGTTATTATTCTGACTTCGATAGAAATTTTGCGTTTGGCTCAGTAAGTGAAACCGTACAATCAGCCTATCGGAAAGTTTACGAGGCAACTGAACGAGGCTTGAGAATAGCTCGGCCTGGAATTACGTCGGAAGAACTTTGGCGCGGGATGGCGAAAGTTTTGGGACTTGAGAATGACCAATCTGGATCTGTTGGTAGATTAGGGCATGGGCTGGGTATGCAGCTTACCGAATGGCCGTCGCATATGCCTGGTGACCAAACAATATTAGAAGAAGGCATGGTTATAACATTGGAACCAAGTTTGACCTTCGATCAAAAAAAAATAATGGTTCATGAAGAAAACATTGTAGTTCGAGATGGACCGGCNGAACTACTAACCGTTAGGGCACCGGAAGAGATACCAGTCTTAAAATGACTATCGGGCTCATTAGCGACTTTTTTAGTAAATTTTTAAAAAAGAAATGGAATTATTATTGATGCGCGTGGGAATAGAAGTGGGTGGAACGTTTACGGATTTGGTCGTATCTGATGGAAAAAATACCAAGACCGCAAAAGTACCCAGCACNCCAGCTAATCCAGATAAAGGTGCGATGTTGGCACTCGAAGCCGCTGGTTTGAGGCTTGAAGAAATAACTGAATTAATTCACGGTTCGACGGTTGCTACTAATGCTGTACTAGAGCGTAAAGGAGGAAGAGTTTGTTTTTTTGTTACTCAGGGAACGAAAGACCTACTATTAATTCAACGACATGACCGCAGGGCTATTTACGATCTAGAGTATCAGAAACCAAAACCTGTGGTCCCGCGACATGATACTTACGAAATTAATGAACGACTTTCAGCTAGTGGAGAAATTGTAACGAAGTTAGATATNGATTATACGTCGACGTTGGTTCGAAATNTTTTAGACAAAGAGAAATTTGATTCAGTAGCAATTTGTTTCCTGCACTCGTACCTTAACCCTATTCACGAACGTGCTNTATCAAAAATAATAGCCGGTCTTTATCCCAACATGCCAATAACTTGTTCTTGTGATGTTGCACGCGAGTTTAGAGAATATGAGCGAGCTTCTACCACCACATTGGCTGCGTACGTACAACCGGTTGTGGCAGGCTANGTTACGCGGTTTTCTCAAGAACTTGAAAGAAAAGGCTTTCAGGGGCAATTCAGCATAATGCAATCAAATGGTGGNCGGATGCCGGCCGATGCCATGGCNCAAAATGCGATAACAGCACTTTTTTCTGGCCCCGCAGCGGGTGTTGTCGGGGCAATCCGAGGAAAAGGGAACACAAACTTTTCAGANATTATAACTTTGGATATGGGCGGCACCAGTACNGATGTGGCACTTGTTAGTAATGATCAAGCAGAANTAGCACCAATGACTATGATTGACGGGTTGCCGGTCAAGACGCCGGTTATTGATATTGTAACTGTAGGAGCTGGTGGAGGCTCTTTAGCCTGGNTTGATGATGGAGGGTTATTAAGGGTTGGGCCGCANTCAGCGGGAGCNGCACCCGGNCCAGCCTGTTATGGTCGTGGTGGAATATTGCCTACAGTTACAGATGCTCATTTGGTCAGGGGAACGCTTCAGGCCGATAGTTTTCTAGGCGGAAAAATGCCAGTCGATTTAGGTGCTGCGTCTCATGTGATTGGAAAAATTGCTGAGAAGTTCAATATTGGTTTACCTGAAATGGCAGATAATATAATCCGCGTTGCGGAGGCAAATATTGTGCGAGCAATTCAGCAGGTTTCAACAGAAAGAGGCAGTGATCCGCGAGAATTTGCGCTTGTACCATATGGCGGTGCGGGGCCACTGCATGCTGCAAGAGTGGCAGAGGACTTAAANATCTATAAGGTAGTGATTCCGCCAAANGCGGGCGTTTTATCTGCTTCAGGATTGCTGCTATCAGACTATGTTCATTACCGTAGTCAGACTAATAGACTTCTTCTCGACGAGCANAATGTATTTAAAATAAAAAATAATATCGGCTCTTTGACAACGGAAGCAAAAAATTACTTGCTGAAATTAGGTATACAGCCCAATAAGGAAATCGAGACCTCATTGGAGATGCGGTATGTTGGTCAAGCATTCGAGGTACCNGTGAAGCTTACCGAAGAAAATGTCGATAATATTTCTTTAGTGCTTTTACAAAAACTTTTTGCAGAGGCTCATCANAAGATCTTTGAATTTTCTAAACCNGAAGGAGATCCAGTCGAAGTAATTTCTATCAGAGTTGGAGTTGGTGAAAAGACACCTAAGTTGNCAGTACAACCAAATGAAAAAGATGCGGATCCTGATCCAAAAAGAACTAAGGNCAATATTATAGAAAGAGGTGTTACATCCGAGACTATTATTCTGTCCCGTAACGATTTGGTCGGAGAAGAGTTTTCTGGCCCACTTCTCATCCAAGATGAGAGTTCAACTGTTTATGTCCCAGTCGAATGGCAAGTAAGTATGGACGATTATAATAATATCGTTCTTGAGAAAGGTACCAAAAAATGATCGTTACTCCCGTAGATCAAGCTGTAATAACCAGGGCCTTAATCGCNGCCGCCGATGAAATGGGNGTGAAATTGATACGTTCTGCACACTCGCCAGTTGTAAGGGAAGCACAGGATTGTTCAGCTGCTATACTAGATAAATTNGGCCGTGTGGTTGCTCAGGCAGAGCTTATACCAATACAACTAGGCTCTATCACACATACGTTCAAGGCTTGTCTTGAGCACCACCCCCTCGATACATTGTGTGATGGTGATTTTTTAATTAATAATGATCCGTATTCCGGCGGACAGCATCTTCCCGATATATTTTTGTTTACACCAGTGTTTCTGGAAAAAGAATTGATTGGGGTGACAGCGACTGTCGTCCATCATATTGATTTAGGTGGCGGGGCACCCGGATTAAACCCTAACGCTGGAGATGTTCATGAAGAAGGAATAACTTTCCCACCCAGCAGATATTCAATTGAAAAAGATTGGATGGGAGGGCCTTTTGAAAGGTTGGTTAGAGCGAATGTTCGAATGCCNGACGCCACTATTGGTGATCTAAATGCACAGTTCGCGGCTAACGCTGTTGGCGCGGAACGCTTGCGCGATTTATGCCGCAAGTTTTCAAATCAGAAAATTTCAGCAGCGATGAATGAAATGCTTGATTATTCTGAAAGAAGAATAAGAANGGCAATCACTAAAGCTCCAGACGGCGAATATTGTGGAGAAGCATTTTTAGATGATGATGGAATTCACAACCATCCGGTTGCCATAAAAGTTAAAATCAAGGTTGAAGGAGATAAGTTGGAGATTGATTTTAAGGGTACGGCCAGNCAGGTAAAGTCAAATATGAACAGCCCTTTTGCTTCGTCAGTCTCATCTGCCATAGCCTGCGTGAAATCGGTGTTGACAGACCCAGATATACCTTTCAACGAGGGTGCTGAGAGGGCGATTTTTGTAAAGATACCTTATGGATCAATTTTAAACCCTAGACCGCGCGCACCAGTTCGNGCCCGTTTGCTCCCAAGTTATAGGGTTGTGAATGCNGTCATGCAGGCACTAGGTCAGGCTGTTCCAGAANGGGTAATAGCCCCGGGATTTGATACCACCTCNGTATCTTGTTTGAGTCATAAAGCCGATGGTGNCTATAACATTTATCTAGAGATTTTTGGCGGTGGCTTTGGCGCTGGACCAAATCACGATGGCTGTGATGCTGTTGATTCAATGTTATCCAATTGTTCGAATATACCGATTGAGGCAATGGAGTCTGATTATCCTTTCTTCAGGGTAGTGGATTATAGTCTGAGATCTTCTTCAGGGGGGGATGGTAAATTTCGTGGTGGAATGGGTTTTCAAAAGGNGTACCAAATTCTATTGGANAATGTAACTTTCGCAACCTACGGGGATCGCTTTCGAATTGCTCCAGAAGGAGTTTTAGGAGGAGCGCCTGGCGCGAAGGCCGAAACTTTCGTTGAAAGAGGCGGGCAAGTAATCCAGCTAGAGTCAAAACAGCAATTTACATTACAGAAAGGGGATCGGCTGGTTGTAAGGACTGGCGGNGGCGGGGGATATGGCCTACCCCAAGAGAGAAGCACCNTGTTGAAAGAAAATGATAANTTNAACGGGATATCGGCTAATAAACTTTGAGTATTTTTAAAATGCGCTTGAGTAGCAGNTCTTTTTTAATCAACTCGGCATCCAAATTCCGCAGTAGCGTCTAGAAGGATATTCCAAAAATCTTCAGCAAAACCTCTTGCAATATAGATGTCGAAGACATCTATATCTCTGCAGTCTACAGTGNCAGCAAGATCAAAAAGCTTCGTGTGAGCGCAGTCATTTGTAGTAAAACTATCCGAATGCCAATCTACGCCGCTTCCCTTCATTAAAACCTCTCGAGCTTTTCCACCCTTGAGCCTGATCGCGCTTCTCCCGTGACTTAAATCAGTAAGAGCAAATTCAGCAGANCTTAATTTACTCTTAATTAAAGTTAATAGGTCACTAGCTTCTGGTTCAATGATCAGCCATCTATTTGGTCCCGACCAAATTACACGTCTCCCTTCGCCTCCAACGCTCGTGTTGGGGTAAATTGGAAACTCAATAGATAATAATTTTGATATACTATTTATTACCCCAGCATTTTTTGGTTTGTTCGTATCCAACTGCAGAATAGTCAAAGGGTGTCGTTCGGTTAAATAAACTCCAGGGCGATCAAAAGCGATATTCCCGAATTGACCATATTTTATAATATGAGCCAGAGCGGATCTTCTCTTGGGTAAAGCTTTGTGGTTCTCAACCTCAGTCATGTAAGCGCTCAGATTTTTGGTCATAAAAAATTGGATCTGTTATTTCTAACTCGTGGCTTTCATTATGAAGAGGGCTCACAGCCCAAATTTTCCGGCCGTCCGCGACAATATCACCCGGGACAAAGCCCAGTGATATAGGATGACCAAGTGTTGGACTTAAATACGCTGATGATGAGACGTGACCAAGTTTAGGTACTGGTGGAGCAAGCGTCGGATCTTCGACAAGAATAGCTCCGGACTTGACGCGCGATTTTTTATCTACAGGGACTAGTCCTACCAATTTAGGTCGTTTTTTGTCTTGTAGCCCTTCACGTTGCATCATAACGGATCCTATAAAATCTTTTTTTGTACTCACTAGTTTTTGTAGGCCTAGGTCCGACGCGGTCATTCGACCATCTAGCTCTGGTCCCGCTACATGACCTTTTTCAATCCTCATGATCCCCATAGCTTCGGTACCATAGGGTTGGATTCCGTACGGGCGGCCTAAATCTAGAACACGCCCCCAAATAAATTCGCCAAAATCAGCAGGAACATTGATTTCGTATGACAGCTCGCCTGAAAAACTGATTCTAAAAATCCGTGCAGGTACTCCTTCGACCGATAATTCGAGAACACCCATAAAGGGAAAGTTTTCATTATCGACATTTACAGTCGGTATCAGTTTTGACAATACTTTGCGACTTTTGGGGCCTGCCAGTGCCATGGCTGCCCATTGCTCTGTAACCGATGTAACTTTAACGTCTAAATCCGGCCAGTGAACTTGTAAATAGTATTCCATGTGGCTCAATACAGCAGCAGCGTTTGAGGTAGTAGTTGTCATAAAATAATGGTGCTCATTTAAACGAGAGGTAGTTCCATCATCGAAAACTAGACCGTCCTCTCTAAGCATTATTCCATATCTGGCTTTGCCAATTGGAAGCTTTTTCCAGCCATTTGTATAAATTCTATTTAGAAACTCAGCAGAATCTTTTCCTTGTATATCAATTTTACCTAATGTGGATACATCTACTAGGCCGACTGCGTTTCGAACGGCTTGCACTTCTCGACCTATAGCNGCGTCCATATTTGCTTTTGAAAGGTTTTCTGTTTCCTTAAGATAATATTGAGGCCTGAGCCATTGTCCAGCCTCAACAAATACTGCGCCGTTTTGGCTATGCCAGTTATGNATAGCCGTACGCCTGGTGTGCTTGTAGGATAGGCCTATATCACGGCCCGCCAGTGGTCCTAAGGCAATCGGTGCGTATGGAGGACGAAAGGTCGTCGTGCCGATTTTTTCAATTGTTTCTGCTCTTTCCTCCGCCATAATGGCCTGCCCGTTTAGGTTGCTCGTTTTCCCCTGATCGGTGCCCATGCCCAAAGTAGTATATCTTTTTAAGTGCTCTACGCTTACGTATCCCTCTCTATGCGCTAGCGTGATATCGGTTTCAGTTACATCATCTTGAAGATCGACGAATTTTTTTCCTTTTCCTGGAACACGCCATAATGCCTCGATAGGCGAAACCTCTGGCTCAGCGGTATTCGGGATGCTTTCATTTGAAGGTTCAAAGTTTAATTCTTTTAATAATTTTTCCGCGATTGCATTGCCCTCTTTGATGCAGTCGCCAAGACTAAAACTACCATTCGCAGAACCTGCGGAGTAGCCATTCTGACTTATCTCTCCCGGTACAAAGGCTTCAATTGCGTCACTATATGTTGGTTTGCCTCCGGAGTGACAATACAGGTGTACATTGGGACTCCAGCCTCCAGATATCGCTAATAAGTCTGCAGATAAAAGGTAAGGAGACCCCTCTACTGTTTTACCATCTTGAGATAGCTTTCCTATTTCAACGCTATTCAATCCAAAATATCCATGGGTATTTATCACGGCTGACTTAACAATAACTTCGATTTCTCTTCCACTAAGTTCTTTTTCAAAATGTTTTGGAGCATTTTTCCTACTATCTACAACAGCTGCAACATCCACCCCAGCCCTTGCGAGATCTATGGCAGTTTTGTAAGCATCATCGTTATTTGTAAAAACGACGGCTTTTTTGCCTGGCCTAACCGCATATTGATTTATATATCGCCGTGCTGCAGACGCGAGCATGATACCTGGCCTATCATTGTTGCTGAAAACGATAGGCCTTTCGGTGGCCCCGGTGGCTAAGACGACTCTCTTAGCTCGGATCTGCCAAAGTCGTTGGCGACACTGGTAATCAATGGGCTCCGGCAAGTGATCGGATACATTTTCTATAGCATTTACTACATTACTATCGTAATAGCCAAACGCGGTTGTTCTCGTTGAAACTGTCACATTTTCCATGCCATCTAAATCATGTGTACATCTATGCACCCATTCAAGTGCAGGCCGTCCATCTATGAGGTATTGCTCACCTATTAGCTGTCCCCCTAGCCTTGGATGGCTGTCAACTAGGATAACTCGAGCTCCGGCCCTCCCAGCTGAGACCGCTGCGGAAATACCAGCTGGCCCTCCTCCAACGACTAAAACGTCGCAGTGGATATGTTTTTTTTCGTACTTGTCGGGATCTTTATATTTTGTCCCATCTCCCATACCTGCTGCTTTTCGAATGAAATATTCGTAAAAATGCCATCCAGGCAATCCCATAAAAGTTTTGTAATAAAAGCCTGCGGAAAGAAAAGGGGAAAGTACATTATTAATCTGCAAATAATCCAAAAGTAAGTTTGGCCACCTATTTTGGCTTTTAGCCTCAAGACCCGCGAATAATTCAATAGCTGTTGCTCTTGTATTTGGTTCATGCCGATCTCCAGACCTCAAAGCAACTAAGGCATTTGGTTCTTCGATCCCTGCTGAGTAAATGCCTCGTGGCCTATGATATTTGAAACTACGGCCAACTAATTGTACACCATTTGCCAGGAGAGCAGACGCTAAAGTATCCCCCTCAAAACCGATCAAGTTTCTCCCATCAAACTTGAAATTGATTGGTGCTAAGCGGTTTATTAGACCGCCTTCTTCCAGTCTTTGAAGTTGCTTGCTTTTAAAGCTAAACACTGTAGGTCAAATCTCCTGTTTTTTGGATCAGATTATCTTTGGGCAGGCCCGTGGCTATTATTTCGTGGGTTACCGTGTTTCTTAAGACCTTGATGAAGCATCGGCATCCGTAGCTGTGTTGCCAGAGTTCTTGGTGTAAACCTTTAGGATTATCACGCAGGTAAACAAAGTCATACCATGTATCGTCAGTGGAACTTCCGTTTTCCGCTGGGCGGACCTTTGTGGCATCACCAATATATGAAAATTCCGCGTGATCCCTAGGACCGCAAAGTGGACAATCTATGATTATCATTNGCTTTCTCTTTACTTTCTAATGTCTNTTGGGAAANGGGCCTGCTCCNCGCTCGTCGACCATCCTTCCTTTTTTGAATCGTTCGAGGTTGAGGCCTTTATTCAATTGGTGGGGCTGATCATTTGCGATGGTATGGGCAAATACCCATCCCGACCCGGGCGTAGCTTTAAAACCACCATAACACCAGCCACAATTGAGGTACAGATTATCAATTGGGGATTTCCCAATTATTGGGCTACCGTCCATCGACATATCCATTACTCCTCCCCAATGCCTCGTTATTCTCAAGCGGGATAAGCTNGGTATCATGGCTAANCCCGCTGTAACGACTTCTTCNATCATGGGTANNTTCCCTTTTTGNGCATATGAATTATACATATCGATATCCCCGCCAAAAACTAANCCACCCTTGTCCGATTGACTAATATAAAAATGTCCGGCTCCAAAAGTTACTACATGGTCAATCATTGGTTTTAATGGTTCAGATACAAAAGCCTGTAACACATGGCTTTCTATCGGAAGTTTTAAGCCTAAAAATGATGCTAAGTGTCCAGTGTTTCCTGCGACGGCAAATCCAACTTTACCACAGCTAAAGTTTCCCCGAGAGGTTTTTACAACTGTTATTTTATTATCACTTGTTTCAAAACCAAGAACTTCGCAATTTTGAATAATATCAACGCCTAAATTATCTGCCGCCCGCGCAAGACCCCAAGCCACCGCATCGTGCCGTGCGGTTCCTCCGCGCCTTTGGAGCAACCCTCCTTTGATTGGGAACCGAACGTTCTCTGAAAAATCGAGATAGGGCATCATTTTTCTAATTTGCTTTGCGTCTAGGAGTTCTGCATCAATGCCGTTAAGACGCATCGTGTTACCGCGGCGCGTAATTGAATCTATCTGACTATCAGTATGTGCTAAATTCAAAACACCGCGTTGGCTAAACATGACATTGAAATTAAGTTCCGAACTTAGTTGCTCCCAGAGTTTGAGTGACTTCTCATAAAAGTGTGCGTTTTCATCCAGCATGTAGTTTGATCTGACGATTGTCGTGTTTCGCCCCGTATTTCCGCCTCCTAAATAACCTTTCTCGAGGACGGCTATATTCTTTATTCCATGGTTCTTGGCTAAGTAGAACGCACTGGCTAAGCCATGTCCGCCGGCTCCAATTATTATAACGTCGTATGTCTTCCTTGGATTGGGATCTCTCCAAGCGCGATCCCAATTTTTATCTCCGCTAACTGCGTTACGAACAAGGTTTAAAATTGAGTATTTTGCCATAGCCTACGATCGGTTGCTCTAATGTTTTTTTATAAATCTAGATGATTGTTTATTAACCTAGAATTTAATTATGTCTACTTATTTTATCCTGTACAATTATTGAAGTAGCTAAATGGGCTTGGTCCGCGCAAGCTTTAATCTACTCATTATCTGTAACATGGCATTTCCCAGGGTAAAACTTATCTAAAACAGGTCTTAGCTTGTGCAGTCTAGGTGTTTTGCGGTAACATTTACTTGAGAGGGG
>NZVJ01000070.1 GCA_002701455.1 Rhodospirillaceae bacterium | reverse complement strand
TGGATTGGGCTGGACATCTGGAAACTGCTCGGCTAGAATCTGCTCAAAAGATTTTGGGCGACCACCCCTGCACAGAAAAAGAGAACGAAGAAGCCGAAACAGCCGAACCATATGGAGCGCTGAAATCCATCCCAAACCGCTTTACAGCATCGTTTACAGCTTTTTGGATATCAACCATAATTGTAGCTCTTTTCCCGGATAAAATATCCAGGAGTGTCTCGTTACCTAAAACCCTTCGGAGTGACGAATTAATTATTGGAGTCAGTTTACCCGAGACTTCACTAACTCTGCGCGTCGTCTGGTAAAACAACAGCGGATCAATGATTCTATACCGCGCGTAAGAGTCAACGTCCAATCTCTTTTGATCTGCCAGAATCATACGCTCTTTTGGCGGGTCAAGATCTAACACTCTTTTCTCATAGTAAACCACCTCTTCAGCGAAGGGTACCTTCACATACAGCCCTGGTTCTCTAATCGTTTCTTGCGGTTTACCGAAGAACAATACAATTGCTTGTTGTGTCTGTTCAACAATGAAGAGAGAGCTGCTGGCTATTACAATCAAGACGGCAATTACCGCCCCAAGACCGATTAAAAGCTTATTCATTAGTTAGCTCCTTGCGACGACGAACCGTTTGCCTTTTGTTTCTTTTTAATCTCGGGAAGAGGTAAATAAGGAACTACGCCTGCTCCACCTGCCTCTCCTATTTCACTGTCTATTATGACTTTGTTAACATTAGAAAAGATACTCTCTAAAGTTTCCAAATAAATTCTCGTGGTCGTTACGTCTTTAGACTGTCGGTATGCTTGGTAAACCGAGTTAAACCTGTTGGCGTCACCCTGTGCCCTATTCTCAACCTCCTGCCGATAAGCCTCCGCCCCCTGCAGAAGCTGCTGGGCTTCACCTCGGGCTCTTGGGACGATATCGTTTCTAAAAGCTTCTGCCTCATTTTTTAATCTGTCCATGTCTTGTCTAGCCCGAGATACCTCATCAAATGCGTCAATAACATTCTTAGGGGGCAGGACCGCTAGAAGCTGAACCTGTCTTACCTGTATACCCGCTTTATACTCTGACATTAATTTTTGTAGTGAAGAGAGTGTTCTAGCTTCGATATCTTCTCTTCGGCTTGTAAGTGCTTCTTGAATAGGAGTTTGACCAATTATTGCTCTCATGACAGATTCAGCAGCCATTTTTACTGTTTCGTCTGGATTTCTGATATTGAAAAGATAATTTGGTGCGTCGGATATTCTCCAAAAGACAACAAAGTCAATATCTACGATATTTTCGTCTCCGGTAATCATCTGGCTTTCTTCCGGCATATCTCTTACAGATGCACCTCTACGGGTAGATTCTCCTGAAGTACGAAGCCCAATTTCTATCCTATTCTCTGCAGTAACATCGGGGGTGTAAACTTTACCAATGGGCGCTGGCCAATTCCAGTGTAAACCCGGATTTGTTATGGTACCCACGAACCTTCCTAAAACGACTGGCACTCCTTCTTGGTTCGGTTGAACTCGGTAGAAACCATTAGCTGCCCATATTCCCAGAAGAACGATAACGACAAGTATGCCCGCTTTCCAACCACCAAACCCTTTAGGCAACAAGCTCTTTAATTTGGCCTGCCCTCGACGAATAACCTCATCAATATCAGGAGGCGTTTGGCCACCCCCTTGGTTACCTGATCCGCGTCCCCAAGGAGAACCTGGACCACCGCTGCCGCCGTTGTTACCCCATGGCCCACCACCGCCTTGATTGTCCCAGGACATTGCTTTTCTCCTTTTAAAACATTACGTCCGCTAATAGCAGATTTTCCACCCAACACGCAAATAAAACAAAATTCCGAAGTGGGTGGGGCTAATCCCTCGTTGATCTCCCAACCACTATCACATATTGTCGCTTTCGAGGAGATTTCAAGCATGGTTTCAATTTCTAAGGAAAAAATTTTAGAAAACTTGACAAACATCAAGGATCCTGAGCTTGGAGGGGATTTAGTTTCTCTCGGGATGGTAAGCGACATTATTATAAAAAACGGTAACGTAGGTTTCTCCATCGAAGTTGATCCCAAAAGGGCACCATCACTTGAATCATTGCGGAAAGAAGCAGAAGACACGGTAAGGAAAATGCCCGGCGTTCTCTCCGTCACCGCTGTTCTTACCGCGCACAGATCAATCAACAAGCAACAAGATAATCCGTCGAAACCAACAGCAAATAAGTCCGATAAGCCAAAAGAAAGCAAATCACGAGAGCTCGCGCCAGACGTAAAACATATCATTGCTGTGGCATCAGGCAAGGGGGGCGTGGGCAAGTCGACGACGGCATTAAATATTGCCGTTGCACTCTCTCTTCAAGGTTTGGCTACAGGGATATTAGATGCGGATATCTACGGGCCATCTTTACCGCGAATGATTGGTCTAAATGAAAAACCCAAGAGCCCAGATGGGAAGACACTCGAGCCACTTCAAAAATACGGGCTCAAGTGTATGTCGATAGGGTTTCTTGTTCCAGAGGATACGCCCACGATCTGGCGTGGACCAATGGTAATGAGCGCGTTAGAACAAATGCTTAAGGACGTTTCGTGGGGTGATTTAGATGTTCTTGTAGTGGATATGCCGCCAGGAACTGGTGATGCCCAACTTACAATGTCACAGCGGGTCCCGCTAGCCGGTGCTGTCATTGTATCGACGCCCCAGGACATTGCACTGCTGGACGCCCGTAAAGGACTAAATATGTTCAAAAAGGTAAATGTGCCAGTTTTAGGCATTGTCGAGAATATGAGTACATTTGTTTGCCCAAAATGCGGTGAACCATCCGATATCTTTGGCTCGGGAGGCGCGAAGCAGGAGGCATTGCGTCTTGGCGTGGACTTTTTAGGCGGAGTTCCTCTGCACATGGATATTCGAATAACCTCGGACGAGGGAAAACCCATTGTTATCGATTCCCCCAACAGTCATCACAGCAAGTGTTACAAAGAAATTGCTTCTGCAGTTTGGAGAAATGTTACCCGTCAAAGGAAAAAGCCACCATTAATCGTAGGTCCATGATACACAAGTTTGTCTAGGCAATTGCTATCTTACTTTCTCAAGCCGATCGAGTTGCACGTAACTAAAGGCAACAGATTGACTCTGAGCAGAAAAGTTTTCTCGGGAGACTTCAGACCATTCATCTGAACAATAATCAGGAAAAAACGTATCGCCTTCGGGAAATAATTGGATCTCGGTTTTATAAATTTTTTTTGCTATTGGAATGGCTTCTTCATAAACCCGAGCACCCCCAAAAGCTACTATTTCGTTTGCTCCCATTGTATTTGCATAGTCCTCTGCATTCTTGAGGGCTTGATCAAAACTTTTCGAAATAGAAACCTCGGCTGGATATGTTGTTTTCGCGCGAGTAATGACAATCGTCTTTCTTCCGGGAAGCGGTCGCCCAATAGATTCGTACGTTTTTCGTCCCATGATCAATGGTTTACCCATTGTAAGCTTTTTAACCCGTGCGAGATCTCCGGGAAGATGCCATGGGAGGCCACCCGATACCCCAATAACCCCGTTTGCCGCAACAGCAACAACCAGCACTACAATTGGTTTATTTGCATGACTTAGAGCCATCTAAACAGCGACTTTTGCGGCGATGTGGGGGGCAGGGTTATAATCGATGAGATTAAAGTCCTCATAAGTAAAGTCGAAAATATCCATCACCTCTGGGTTTAATCGCATTTTTGGTAACGGTTTTGGACTTCTTGTCAATTGTTCCCTGACTTGGACCAGATGATTCTTATAAATGTGAGCATCACCCATTGTATGGATGAACTCTCCCGGCAAGTAGTTAGTTACTTGAGCGAGCATCAATGTTAGAAGCGCGTAAGATGCTATATTGAAAGGGACACCTAAGAATATATCCGCGCTTCGCTGGTATAACTGACACGACAGTCTTTCGTTGGAAACATAAAACTGGAAGAGACAATGACAAGGCGGCAGTGCCATTTTATTTAATACAGCTGGGTTCCAAGCAGTGACCAAATGTCTTCTGGAGTCTGGGTTATTTTTAAGGCCTAAAACAAGTTCACTTATTTGATCGATGCTTTTACCATCGCCAGCAGGCCAAGAACGCCACTGCTCGCCGTACACAGGGCCTAATTCTCCGTTCTCATCAGCCCATTCATTCCAGATACGAACCCCATGTTGATTAAGATAATTTATGTTCGTGTCACCTTGCAAGAACCAGATTAACTCATGAATTATTGACTTCAAGTGTAGCTTTTTGGTTGTAAGAATCGGGAAACCATCTTCAAGGTTGAATCTCATCTGGTGACCGAAGGTAGAGATTGTTCCAACCCCTGTTCTATCAATTTTTTCTGAGCCTGTGTCCAATACTAAACGCATTAGGTCAAGATACTGCTTCATTGAAATACCGTCTTTGTTTTGCACTTTAAAAATGGGAGAGTTATCTCTCGACTTCTTTTGTGAAGAAAGTACAGTATCAAAAATTTAAAATCCACCTTGTAGACGAATAAATCTCTTTAGTTACCGCATAGGGAAAGAAGCCTAATGACTAGTGAACTCGAATTGATTCTAAAAAATTCTCAGAATCTAATGCGACAAGGTAAATTAGCCCGGGCTGAGACCTTTTTATTGGATAGATACGAGAAGTGGGAGAATCATCCTATAATCAATTTTTTACTTGGACAGGTTTTTTCCCTTAAGGGCGACATAAATAAATCGCTGCACTACCTCGAAATAGGATACCAGCACGGGAAACATATAAGCAGTATCGTTGTATTGTTCGCAGAACAGCTCCAAGCCAATAATGAGAGTGACCAAGCTAGGGCCGTATTGAAGCTGGCACTAATAAACTCGCCATGCGATAAAGAACTATTGCAAAGCTTTGCAAACTTATGCCTAGCCGATCAAAAGCCTCTGGACAGCCTGAGGATCAACAGCCGAATTCTTTTACTTTTTCCTTTAAGCGAAAAAACCCACGCAAATATTGCTGAGGCTTACGCAGCGGTTGATAACTACGAAAAATCTTTAGAGCATATAAATATCGCTATTGAGCGTGACCCTAGCAGTCAACTGCGCCTAAACCGATCTATTACCCTTCTTACTCTAGGCCATTATGAGAAGGGCTGGGCAGACTACGAAAGCCGACTTGGCCATGACATAATCTCATCACCCAAACGTCTAATCCGGATCCCTCGGTGGAATCGAGAACCTCTTAGAGATAAAACTATACTCGTGTGCAGCGAACAAGGAATCGGTGATGAATTATATTTTTCAGCGTACCTTCCAAAACTACAGGGAATAGCTGGGAGAATTATATTAGAAACGGATCCGCGTCTAGTAGAAATTTTCAAAGAATCACTCACTGATTTAGCTATTTTTCCTTACTCACGCAGGCTNGCAAATCAACGGCCAGTCTATAATTATGGTTGGCTNCCCAAGTCTGGGTATCCTGATTTTTATATAGACNTAGCAAGTTTACCCTATTTCTTTTCGGAAAAAAAATTAAAAAAAATGAANACATCTGGCTATCTAAGAATCACACAGAACGCCTGTGATCACTGGAAAAAACAGCTATTGAATCTCTCAGATGGAAGACCCGTCATAGGTTTATTCTGGAGAAGCGGCTTAAACACGGCTGCCCGCCAGCACTGGTATCCACCTTTGCATTTTTGGGAACCAGTTTTGACGATCCCGGATGTTTGTTTTGTTAGCTTACAATACGATGATGATGCCGATGACATCAAATTTGTAAAAGATGAGTTTGGCGTTTCCNTAATTAAACTGTGTGATGTTGACTTAAAAAATGATTTTAAGCAACTGGGAGCAATATGCTCAGCATTAGCGGGTGTGGTCGCGCCNTCTACTACTACCGCACATCTAGCAGCAGCAGTTGGAACAAGAACCATCATTGTCGACAAGACAAGGACTTGGAGCCCAACANTAAATGGTTTTGATGCTTTTCTTCCGTGCATTCAGAGAATACATCCGCCCAATTCAGGTGANTGGCAGTGGGTTTTCGAGNATACGCGGAGACAAATCGATCATTGGCTATTAGCAAGATAATTAAATAATTTTACACCTTATCCATGCTTTTAAATAAATTTTAATCGCGTATACTCACACTGTCGGGGTTCACCGACTATAGCAATAAACGGAACGTGGAATAAGCGTAGCGGACCCGGGGGCAGTACCCGGCGCCTCCACCACCTGCACAATCCTCTTAATGGGGGCGAACCAGGATCGACGCGCGTAATAAAGACGTTTTTTTTGCTCGGTATGGTTCCGCCGTTATCGGGCTTTTATAATAGTTGCAAANGACAACTATGCGGAGGCACGCCTCGCTGCTTAAGCAGCCGGGTAAGCCTAACTAAACTCCATGTGGTTCGCACCGCATGGCGGGGTTCGGGGTGCACCTGGCAACAGAAGCACCTCACTTATTAGTTAATAATGAATTTTTGAATACTGGAGAGGTTGCGATGTCAGAACAACAGTTTCAATATGACACAATGGTACAAGAAGCACTGCGAAACGTTGTTCGACAAGCCTTGGAGGAACTGTGCAAAGACGGTTTCCGTGGCGAGCACCATTTTTACATTACTTTCAAAACGCAGACACCAGATGTAATACTCCCAAATTTCTTGCACGAGCGATATCCAGAAGAAATGACCATTGTTCTTCAGCATCAATTTTGGAATTTACAGGTTAAACAAGCGCATTTTGAGGTTGAGTTAAGCTTCAATGATAAAAGGGAAAATCTTGTCATTCCCTTTAAATCAATAACAGGATTTGCGGACCCATCAGTCAAATTTGGTCTTCAATTTGACGAAAATATAAAAGCTGATTTAACATCTGACGAGAAAAATGACGCAAATGAACTCGCAGTAACGGCTCAGTATTTAGATGAAAAAAACAAAAATTCTGGCGAAGTAGTTTCACTTGATCAATTTCGAAAAAAAACAGACGGTAATGCTTAACAAAACTCGATTGCTGGATAAAAAGAATGCTCTACTCAGAAATGTTTCCTCTTGGAAAAGACACTACAGAATATAAAAAAATAAGCGGAGACTTTGTTTCGTCTAGCTCAATTAACGGGCGGGATACTCTCGTTGTTTCCTCTGATGCCCTCACAATACTTGCAGAAAATGCCTTTCGAGATGTTTCACACCTACTGCGATCCAGTCATTTGGCGCAATTACGATCTATTCTCGATGATAAAAGTGCATCGAAAAATGATCACTTCGTAGCAATGGAGTTACTGAAAAATGCCAATATAGCGGCGGCAGGAGTCCTCCCAATGTGCCAAGATACCGGAACTGCAATTATTATGGGCAAAAAAGGGCAAAATATATATACAGGTTTCAATGATGAAGAAGCATTGTCACAAGGTGTTTACAACACCTATGTAAATCATAATCTTCGTTACAGCCAACTAGCGCCAATAGATATGTTTGCAGAAAAAAATACTGGCAGTAATTTACCCGCCCAAATAGAAATTTATGCCACGCCGGGAGAAGAATATAAGTTTGCATTCATTCAGAAAGGCGGAGGGTCCGCGAACAAGACCTTTCTTTATCAGGAAACAAAGGCTGTATTAAATCCAACCACCTTAGAAAAATTTTTAGATGAAAAAATAAGAACTTTAGGAACTGCCGCGTGCCCGCCTTATCATTTAGCAATTGTTGTTGGCGGCACTTCGGCAGAATTTAATCTCAAGACTGTGAAATTAGCATCAACTAAATACTTAGATAATTTGCCTACATCAGGTGATGAAAGCGGGCATGCGTTTCGCGATCTAGAATGGGAAGCAAAAATATTAGAAATGACACAGGAAATGGGAATAGGTGCGCAATTTGGTGGTAAATACTACTGTCATGACGTGCGCGTTATTCGCCTTCCACGACATGGTGCCTCTTGCCCAATTGGGATTGGTGTTTCCTGTTCTGCAGACCGACAGGCTTTTGCAAAGATAAACAAGGACGGTCTGTTCCTCGAACGTTTAGAAACCGATCCTGGAAAATATATCCCTGATGTTCAAGAAACTGAAGTTTCTGACGAAGTAGTAAATGTAGATTTAAATCAATCTATGGATCAAATACGACACCAATTAAGCCAATATCCAATTAAAACTCGGGTTGCACTCAGTGGACCTATGATCGTTGCGAGAGATATTGCCCACGCAAAATTAAAAGAACGGTTAGATTCGGGAAATGGACTCCCAGATTATTTGAAAAATCACCCAATTTATTATGCGGGGCCTGCAAAAACACCAGAAGGAATGGCTTCAGGATCCTTTGGCCCCACAACAGCGGGACGTATGGATTCGTATGTAGACCCTTTTATGGCCGCCGGGGCTAGTTTCGTTACTTTAGCCAAGGGGAATAGATCACCGGTTGTGCGTGCTGCCTGCAAAAAACATGGGGGGTTTTACTTGGGTTCAATAGGGGGAGCGGCTGCTATTCTAGCCTTGAATAGTATTAAAAAAGTGGACGTTGAGGAATATCCAGAACTGGGTATGGAAGCTGTATGGCGAATAGAGGTTAAAGATTTTCCAGCCTTCATAGTAGTCGACGATAAAGGAAATGATTTTTTCAGTGAGTTGTAATTAAATAATTTGGAATAAAATGATTAAATTACAGAACAACCTCGAAAAACTAAATTCGATTAGAACGCTTCCTTAATCAAATAGGAGACTAATAATGTGGCCCTCCGAAGAATCCCAGTCAGCCGCTATTTTTCGTCGCGCCCAAAAAGTATTGCCTGGCGGAATATCCCGCTTATTAACTTGGGTAGACCCTTATCCTATCTACGCGAAGTCTGGAAAAGGTTCATACATTGAAGATGCTGATGGAATTAAACGTATGGACCTTATGAATAACTTTGCCTCCCTTATTCATGGGCACGCGCATCCGCAAATTATCGAGGCCGTCAACTCTGTAATAACGGATGGTTCCTGCTTTGCACTGCCAACGGAACACGAAATAAAACTTGCTGAGCTTCTTTGTGAGCGAGTGAAATCTGTTAAAAAAGTAAAGTTTTGCAATAGTGGGACTGAAGCTGTAATGATAGCATTGAAGGCGGCTAGAGCTCGGACAAATCGGCCAAAAATAGCCAAGATTGAGGGTGCCTATCATGGCATGTATGATCATGCCGAAGTTAGTTTGGAGCCTTCTCCAACAAATTGGGGCAACTCTCCAAAATCTATCCCAAATACAAGAGGCACTCCGACAGCCGTGCTGGAAGATACGTTAGTCCTTCCATTAAACCGCCCCAGCGAGGCTGAACAACTGATCTTGAGCCAGTCTGACAAATTGGCCGCAATTTTAATTGACCCAGTTCCAACAAACCTCGGCATGATCGAGATGACCCCAGAATTTATCGAAGTCGTTCAAAAGACTGCAAAAAAAATAGGGGCTCTTCTTATCGTCGACGAAGTAATTGCTTTTAGATTGCACTACCATGGAGCTCAAAATCGATACGGAATTAATCCTGATTTAACTACGTTTGCAAAAATAATAGGGGGCGGATATCCGGTAGGAGCAATTTGTGGAACTGACGATGCCATGAGCGTTTTTAGTCATGACAATGGAAGGCCTCTTAATTCGTCCAGTGGAACATTTACAGGAAACCCTATAAGCATGGCAGCCGGACTAACTACGATGGAATTGCTAACTCCCGNAGCATATACCCGGTTGNACGAACTTGGCCGGTATGCGCGAGAAAAAATTAGAACGGCTTTTGAAAAAATNGGCTTCCCAGGCCAAGTCAGCGGTGTTGGTTCTATGTACCAAATTCACTTTCACGAACGTGAACTAATTGATTATNGGACTNCNTACCAGTCTACCGAAGAATCAAAAATGACACGTAAAGTNCACCGTGAGATGCTCGATAAAGGCTTTATTTTGTCTCCAAGATGTTCTGGTTTTCTGTCGACAGTAAGCACTGAGAGTGAAGTCGAAGAAATGGCAGATGCATTTGAAGACACCCTAGTGACGTTAACCTGACTGCAACTTGTAGAGGTAAAGCCAATGGGACNTATAAATAATGTCTAAAAGCATTGATCTANAACAANATATTTTAAAAATTCCAGATTTTCCAAAACCAGGAATTCTTTTCTATGATATTTCAACACTTCTGATTGATGCGCGGGCATGGGCAGAAACCATAAAAAGGCTAGCAAATAAAATTCGAGTTTATGAGCCTGATATTATAGCAGGTATAGAATCGAGAGGTTTTTTGTTGGCCGCGCCACTAGCNTTAGAATTAGAAGTTGGAGTTCAGATGATAAGAAAAAAAGGCAAACTCCCTGGTGAAACTTTATCACACACGTACTCNTTAGAATACGGACAAGACACCCTAGAGATANAGAATAATTCCACTCTAATCGGAAAACGTATCGCTATTGTTGACGACGTCCTTGCAACTGGAGGCACCCTGAACGCCGCGGNAACCCTGGNAAATAAGCTGGGCTCTATTGTAGCCTGCTCCGCGTGTCTTTTGGAGTTGTCTTTCCTAAATGGGAGAGACAACATTAACACACCCTTCATTTCACTGATTAACATTGACGAGTGAAGATGCTTTAAGCTTGATGCCNAGGAAGGGTTTAATGAATTAACGAATTGCTTCCAAAATGGATACGTAGTTAGCGACGACTACACCGCCCATATTAAAAATTCCGCCAAGATTAGCGTCCTTTACCTGCATCTCGCCTGCTTCGCCNCTAACTTGCATAGCTGTTAAAACGTGCATCGATACTCCTGTAGCCCCTATTGGATGCCCNTTAGCTTTCAGTCCTCCTGAGGGGTTAACGGGAAGCTTACCATCCTTTTGTGTNATTCCTTCAGATATCACATNAGAACCTTTTCCCGGCTCAGCCAGCCCCATCGCTTCATATTCAAGGAGTTCTGCAGTGGTGAAACAATCATGTGTTTCCACGAAAGATAAATCGTCAAGGGTTAAATTCGCCTCACTAAGCGCGTCATTCCACGCCTTCGCACAACCTGNAAAGCTCAAAACATCACGCTTTGACATCGGAAGGAAGTCGTTGACCTGTGCACGCGATCGTATAGCTACGGCTTTTCTGCANCCCAGTGCNGTCGCGGTATNTGCTAAAACGATTGCTGCAGCNCCATCGGAAACAAGCGAACAATCCGTGCGTTTTAAAGGAGATGCAACGATAGGGTTTTTTTCAGATACCGTATTACAAAAGTCAAATCCAAGATCTTTTCTAATTTGTGCGNATGGATTTGAAACCCCATTTTTATGGTTCTTGGCNGCTATGCCTGCTAGTGCANTGCTTTTATCACCATATTTTTGAAAATATGCCTGGGTAATCTGTCCAAAAACCCCTGCAAAACCANCATTAATGTCAGACTCTTCCTTTAAGTAACTTGCAGAAAGCAATGCATCGCCCACCTCCGGACCTCGCAGATTGGTCATTTTTTCTACCCCAACAACCAAAACAACTTTACCCCGGCCAGCATCTATGAAATCTATACCTTGGTGAACCGCNGCACTGCCTGTCGCACAAGCGTTTTCTACTCTTGTTGCTGGTGTAAACTGTAATGCGTCAGATGCTTGAAAGACTAAACTNGATGTAAACCCCTGAGGTGAGAACGCGCCTCCAAAATGCCCCAAATAAATTGAATCTATATCAGCTGGCTCAAAGCCTGAATCATTGATCGCTTCTGNCGCGACAGAACATATCATACTCTCTACATCGTCATGATCTCGTCTNCCGAAACCAAGATGAGACCATCCTACAATACATGCCGTCATCACCGAACTCCATATCTTTTTAAACAACTGCGTCGTGAAAAAACATGCTGAAAAATACTATGAGGTAACAATTAGCACTAGTTTCTTAGTGATTTTATCACATCGTTGGTAGCTGTCTCGATCAAGCTTCCCTGGACACTCTTGTCTATTTTTTCAGCTATTAGTTTAGTCGCTACGCCTATTGCTAACTCAACCGCCTGGTCCCTCACGTCTTGAATGGCGCTCGCCTCAGCCTGAGCTATCCGCTGAACTGCTTGTTCNTCACGTCTTTTTATTGTTGCTGCCAGCACTTCTTCCGCGTGCTCTTTAAGGCGCTCAGCCTCTGCCTCNGCCTGAGCTATGATTTGCTCCGCTTCCGCCAATGCATCACGTTGCTGACGCTGATAGCTGGCAAGCGCNGCTTGTGCTTCTTCTCTTAAGTTCTGAGTTTCATTCAGTTGATTTCGAATACGTTCCGCGCGTTTATCGAGACCATCTGTGATTCTCCTAGTGCCTTTCCAGAGAACTAGNGCTACAAATATGACAAAGGCAATTGCAACCGAAATTTCAGGCGTAATCGTCATTGCTGCCGTTCCTCCAAGGTTGCTGAGATTGCTGAATCAATATCACTAGGAGATACCTCAACGCCAATTAATTTCTGGACAGCATCGGCGACAACCTCCTGCGCCACCGTGCGTTCAACCGCACTTACTGTGTCATCCGGTGCACCTGACGCCCCCGCTTTAGAAGCAGAAATGCGTTTTTCTGCCTCTTCCAACATTACGGTTACTTTTGCCTGTGCTGCCGACTCTGCTTCTGCGCCTCGTTTGGCGATTTCCTCCTGAGCGTGCCTGGTGGCATCCTGCGCCCTCTCTCTCGCTGTTGCAAGCGCCTTTTCATATTCAATCCTAACCTGATAAGCTTCTTTCTTTAAAGTTTCTGCCTTATCAAGATCATCCTCTATTCTCTCCTGACGTTCCTCTAAAACCTCAGCTATTCGGGGCATAGCGATCTTTGCTACCAGGAAGTAAAGGACAATAAAACTAATGGCGAGCCAGAAAATTTGCGACGAATAGGTAACAATATCGAGTTGCGGAAGCTTTGGCCCCGACGCGGTGTTCGCAGCATTGGCATCCTGTGGCATTATAAAGATAATCGCCGACACCACCATAATGGCAACGTAAGATAAAAGTCTTAGATTCATAAACTACACCTCAGCCTGAGACTAACACTACATCAGCAGTTTATACTCTCGCGTCTTATTTCCGCGATTTCGCTGTTTTTGGGGAACCAAAAATGCTAGACCGCAAAAAGCAATAGAAAAGATATTAAAAGCGCAAACAACGCTATAGCTTCGGTTAACGCAAACCCCAAAATACCGATTCCAAAAACTTCTCCGCGCGCTGCCGGGTTACGTGCTATCGAAGACACCAACGACGAGAAAATATTGCCAATTCCAACACCGACGCCGGCCAATGCTATCACCGCTAAACCCGCACCAATATACTTTGCTGCTTCTGCTTCCATAATTCTGTTCCTTCTTTCTTTGTTTATCGATATTAAATACCTTAGTTAACTCTTAGTGCAAATGAATTGCATCGTTCAAGTACAAACATGTTAATACTGTAAAAACATAGGCCTGCAACACAGCAACCATAATCTCGAACCCAGTTAAAGCCACCAGAAGTAGAATAGGTGCAATGCCCAAAATTCCGAGTGCTGCTGTGAAACCCGCAAAAACCTTCATCATCGTATGGCCNGCCATCATNTTTGCAAATAGTCTTACCGATAGGCTGACTGGCCTGACAAAATAGGAGATCACTTCTATTGGGATGAGAAGTGGCGCCAAGACAATAGGCATCCCCGGCGGGACGAATAACGAAAAAAAATGAAACCCATGNAAAAATATACCAATAATAGTAACACCCAAGAAAATGGTAATTGCTATGGCGAATGTAACAATTATTTGGCTTGTGAAGGTATAGGAGTATGGAATCATTCCAAGTAAATTTCCCATCAGTATAAACATGAATAAAGTGAATATAAATGGGAAATACTTACGGCCCTCTGCCCCGACGTTCTCTCTTATCATATTTGCTATGAACTCATATGACATTTCAGCGAGCGACTGCCACCTTCCAGGTACAAGCCTCCCGCCCCTCATGCTAAGAGTTAAGAACAATGTAACAGTAACAACTGTTATACTCATCCACAGCGAAGAGGTNGTATAAGCAAGGTCAACGCCACCAATTTCAAAGGGGACAAGCGTTTTTAGCTTAAACTGGTCAACCGGTGATGCCACAGAACACTCCTTCTTATACCTTCTGCCATTTTACTTCTGGCTACTTATCTTCTATACNCTTTTTGTATCCTACCGCCATCCCTAAACCATTTATAGCCCGGTAGACGTTAAGCATTCCAGCGACTGCGCCAACAACGAAGCAAACAATTAAAAACCAAGGACTAGTTTCCAACCACATATCTAATCCGTACCCTACTCCTGCTCCTACCGCAACTCCCGCGACTAACTCGACCCCAGCTCTCATGGCTAANCCAACCAAACTTTGCGGGACCTCAGATTTAGCTGGGGTATTGGTTTCCTCCGCCAAGCCTTTTCTGGCTGAACTAATTCTAGCGTCTAACTCATCTAATTCTCTGGAATTTGGATGATTATTGTCGGCCATTACAATTTCTTTTTCTAACTTTTNAGGTATTTATAACTCTAATGTTGATAGCAAAAAAACTGCCGGAACATTACGTAAAAGTTCTGCCAAATGTCAAGATAGAAAGCGACACAGATCTTCTTGAATTAAAACGGTGTCTCACTAGCACCATTTACAGTCAAAGCTTTCCTAAAGAAGGTTTTTTAGGCAGATTCTCTCAATCGTTCGGCACCTTCTAGATTAACTGAAACGAGTTGACTAACACCCTGTTCCGCCATCGTAACTCCAAATAATCTATCCATTCTTGCCATAGTAAGGCGATGATGAGTTATAATTAAAAAACGGGTATTCGTCGAGTTTGATATGTCTCTCAACGTTGAACAAAATCGATCGACATTGCTATCGTCTAGNGGTGCGTCAACTTCATCCAAGACACAGATAGGAGCCGGATTTGTCAAAAATGCTGAAAATATCAAAGCTAACGCTGTTAGAGCTTGTTCACCCCCCGAAAGCAATGACATTGTTTGAAGTTTTTTCCCGGGTGGGCTNGCCATAATTTCTATCCCGGCATCCAATGGGTCGTCAGCTTCTATTAATTTTAGGTGTGCGCTGCCTCCTCCAAATAGCCTGATAAAAAGATCTTGAAAATGGTTATTAACATTATCGAATGCCTGCAGTAATCGGGATCTGCCCTCTTTATTTAACGAAGAAATTGCGCGCCTTAGCCGCTCAATTGCGCCATTGAGATCATCCCGTTCATTTTCCATTTCTAAAATCTTTTCCTCAAGCTCCTCCACCTCCATTTCGGCGCGGAGGTTGACAGGTCCAATTCGTTCTCGTTCCCGATTAAGTCGCTCTATTCGAGCCTCAGTCTCCTCTATACCGGCTGTTTCAATATCAATATCCAGGCTTGCCTTCTCCAAAATTTCATCGGGTAGGCACTGCAGTTTTTCTCTTATNCGATCAGTCAGCGCAGACTGAGATAGGTTAACCTGCTCGACGATAGCCTCACAACGCACTCTTTCTTCTCTTTCAATGCTTAATTTTTGGTCCGCTTCTCGCGAAAGTTTGTCCGCCACAGATAATTCAGTTTCAGCAACTGCAAGTTCATCAGCCGCATTTTTTCTTGCCNCCNCTGCAACAATTTTCGTTTCTTCAAGCTTCGTTCTATGAGACTTGACCTCGCTAGGCCTATTTTCCAAACGCTCCAATTCACTGATCTCAATATCTTTTCGTATATTAAGATCTTTCATCCGTATTTCCGCATGCTGGATCCTATCCATCCATGCTTTAAGCTCTTCGTGTATTGCAGAGAGACGTTTTTGACGATCAGCCGCCTGCGTCACTATATTCTGAAGCCTGCCACGAGCCTCAACTAACTTTTCCCGGCTATTAAAGAGCTCTTGTCGAAGTTTTGTACTCTCGGCGTTTAACGTGTCATTTGTTTCCCGCGTGTTGAGTTCATCGCTCGCGACAGCTTTAAGTTTTTGNGTCTCATTTAAATCAGCAATCAGCTGATTTTTCATTTCGGTCAGACGATCTTTTTGGTTGTTAAACTCTAATTCCAATTGTTGAGCATCGCCAAAATTTTTACGAGCTTTGTCTAGAGCCTCAAAAGCATNCTTATACTCATTTCTCGCAGCCTGGCTCTCAAAGTCCAATTCTTTTAGCTTCCTATCATTATTTTCACAGATAAGATCAACTTCTTCTTTTGCTTTATTCAAGTTNGTTAATTCGTCTAAAACTTCTCTTAGGCGGGCCATTTGCGTCAGTCGCACGCTTGACTGATTGCTAACCTCTCCCTGAACNACAAAACCATCCCACCGCCAAAGCCCGCCATTTTTTGTGGTTAAAATTTGGCCGTGCATTAAAGATCCACGTAATTTTTCAGCAATATCTTCTTTGTCTACAACACCGACTTGACGCAATACTGCAGCCAACTCTGCAGGTGCTTTAACAAAATTCGCCAAAGGTTCAGCTCCTGCCGGCAGGCCNGGACCCGTTTTCTTTGGTAAAATCCGTGACCAATAACGTTTAAAAACGTTTTGTTCCTCGTTTTCCAAAGGAGCCGTTAAATCGTCTCCGAGTGCAGATGCAAGTGCCTTTTCGTATCCTTTTTCAACCTGAATCTGATCTAAAACAGGTTTTTGGTCATCTTGCTCTTTATCAGCCAGCAGTATTTTCAAGGAGTTTGCTTCAGCTTCTAAAGACACAATTTTCGTAACAAATTCTCGCCTCTCTAAGTGCTTTTCCTCTACGTCCCCGGCTTGGCCAGCACGAGCCTGCTCTAATCCTTCTAGCTTTCGAGTAGCTCCCTTTGCTATCGCTTCCGCCTTCTCAAGGTTCAACTTAAGGTCGTTGAGTATTCCATCTTGTTTACTTTTACTCTCAAGTCCGGCTAGCTGTTCTTTAATATTATGGATTTCACTTTCTAATCGACTTTTTTTCTCACCGGTTTGATTTATTTGCCCCTCAAGCGAGGCAATATTTGCTTGATTTGAAGCTATTTTTTCTGTCACTTCCGAAAACTGATTTTCTAATTTTTGGGTCTGATCATTAAGTACACTTACTTCCCTTGCTATGGCCTCCTCATTAATTGATACGTTCTCGATACTTTCGTTTAATTCAAGTTGTTCCTTNCTTAACGAATTCACCGTAAGTTTAGCTTCACTCGCTAAGGTTTGTTCTCTCTTAATATCTTGCCCAATTTGATCAAGNCGCTGTGAGGCAGCAGTCTTAGCTCCTTCAAGTCTTTCCAATTCATTATTTAGTTCATTTAATTCAATATTGAGGCGTTGGAGAGCAGCGGCAGTCTCTACTTCCTTTTGGCGGAGTAGAGGAAGTTTCTCCGCGACCTCAACCCGCTGTCGCGAACAACGCGCTGATGACTGAGTAGCTTCCCGCACTTTTTTATCAGCTTCAGCCATCGATTCTAATGCCTGTGCCTTCTTTTCTGCGCTTTCTAGCCACCTTTTATAAAACAATATCGACTCAGATTTCCTTATTTGGTCGTTAATCGTGCGATAACGTTTAGCTTGTTTGGCTTGTTTTAGAAGCCCTCGCAGCTGATCATTAACCGANGAGAGGATATCCTCCAAACGCTCCAAGTTCGTTTCTGCCGCTTTAAGACGAAGTTCGGCCTCATGTCTTCTTGTATGTAATCCTCGAATATTCGCCGCTTCCTCGAGGAGAATGCGTCGATCAGAGGGTTTAGCGTTTATCAAAGACCCAACCCTGCCCTGATTTACAATTCCTGCTGATCGAGCGCCCGTCCCTGCGTCAGCAAAAAGCAGTTGAACATCCCTACTCCTTACATCCCGTCCATTAACGCGGTAATTAGATCCTTTAGTGCGCTCTATCCGCCTTGCAACACTCAAGTGTTCGGCGTCATTTAAACCTGCAGGAGCTTTCCAGTCCGTGTTATCTANGGACAATATGACTTCAGCTACATTTCTTGCCGGACGAGTACTAGCGCCATTGAAGATAACATCGTCCATTTCACCACCGCGCATTTGTTTTGCTGAAGTCTCGCCCATGACCCAGCGCAGTGCTTCGACTAGGTTTGATTTACCACAACCATTTGGGCCAACAACACCTGTCAAACCACCTGAAATATCTAACTCAGTTGGATCAACAAACGATTTGAAACCGGTGAGTTTAAGATGATCAAATTTCAANCNATAAATCCCTAGACTAAAGTNACAAAAACCAAGTTATAACCACTTAATTCAACTCTTTTTGAATAGCTTTATCCAATTCTTCAAAATCAAAGGCTTTAATCTTCTTTCCGCCGATTAAAAATGATGGCGTCGTGTCAACGCCATGGTTTGAATGCCCTTCCATNCGCGCCTTTATGATCCCATCTAACAATTTTGTATCATCCATACATTTCCGCGCTCTATCTTCATTCAATCCCGCAAGCTGACCGAGTTTCAAAAGCGCACCACCAACATCCTTTGATCCAGCCCATAGCGATTGCTGCTTCATTAAGACANTTACCATCGGTTCGTAAAACTTCGCTGGAATGCATCGAGCCAAGGCAGCAGCCCTTAGCGCCCATTGATCGAGAGGAAAATCCCGAAACTCAAATTTAACCAGCCCCGTATCCACATACTTTTCCTTTAACTTTGGATACACCTCCGTGTGAAAACGACCACAAGCGGGGCAAGTAAAAGAAAAGTATTCCACTACAGTAAGCTTAGCCTCTTCCGATCCGATAATGCGCTCCGCGAGAGCTTCTTTTAGAAAAGGGGTTAATTTCTGATCAGCCTCAGCACTATTTTTAACGATCGGCGCAGCCANCAAAAACGTTAAGACCAGGAATGCACTTAATTGAAGTAATCGCACGTAACAGCTCCATCAGAAACAACCACAGAATAGGATGCAAGATAACTACTCGCAACCGCCTATCAACTGTAAAAATAAAATGATGTCAGAAATATGTTCTTGGGTACTGAAATAATTTCTTCCGAGGCAATTACAAGGATTTATTTCTTAGCCAAAATGGCTTTACCCAATGTTTCTAAAGCGTTTTTCAATTCCCGCGATTTCGTTTCTTTAACACTTTCTAAAATCCATTTTTCTTCTTTAGGTGTTAATAAACGGCAATCTTCTTCTAGCAATTTTTGGGTTTTAATACTCTGAACTTGCCGAATCGAGATGCTTGCCACGGCGGTGTAACCAAATATTAAGTTAATACGATCTAAAATAATTGGTTGAAGATGCTGTACTTCAACGCTCCTTGCGCCTAACACGTCTAAATACAATGTAGCCCCGAGAGTTTTATCACGCGGGAACGATAATCGCGTGGGGTAGCACCACCCTGAGAGTTCCTCGCCAATAATTGATCCCCATTTATACACCACTGCCGACTCGATAAAGCCACGCTTCTTAAGAAACTTATCTGCCACTTTGGTAAACGCAGAATTGATATTTTTTAAGCCCCCAGTTGTCGTTCTTCTAACATTGTATTGGTTCAGTTTTTGATTCATTGGACTTATCCGAGAACGTAGTTTCATATCTACTGAGCGCATAGCCCAAAATGCAGTTATCTGTGTAAATCGTTAAGAGAATAAAGTAATTTATTCTCTATGAAAAATATGCCAGCTACTAGACAAATTATCAATATATCGGACCAGCTACTTGCCTGGTATGACCTGCACCAAAGAAAACTTCCGTGGCGAGCCGTAGGAGACGAAGTTCCCGATCCCTATAGAGTGTGGTTGAGCGAAATTATGCTCCAACAAACCCAAATTATTACAGTAGTACCGTACTTTAATCGCTTTATTAAATTATGGCCTGGAATTAAAAATTTAGCNGATGCTGATATTAATAATGTCCTGCGTGAGTGGGCTGGNCTTGGGTACTATGCGCGCGCAAGAAACATGCATCGTTCCGCCCAAATTATAGCATATGATCATTCAGGGCAATTTCCAAAAGAAGAAGCGGAATTACTTAAATTACCGGGGGTCGGACCCTATACTGCGGCAGCCGTGGCNGCTATAGCATTTGGGAAACAGGCAACACCTGTCGATGGNAATGTAGAAAGAGTCATTGCGCGTTTACATAGAATTAGAACCCCTATCCAGGACAATAAATTAATAATTAGATCACTTGCTTCTCAGATTGCCCCAAAAACTAGAACCGGTGATTACGCTCAAGCAGTTATGGACTTGGGGGCTACAGTCTGTACACCAAGGAATCCGATATGCTCCGTTTGTCCGATCACCGAATTCTGTGAAGCTTTTTCTTACGAAGAGACAGACATTATTCCGATTAGCAAGGGAAGAAAAAAAATTCCCAAGAGGACCGGGACCGCCTATGTAATCTTTAATGATGCAAACCAAATCCTGCTTTATNGACGTTCTAAAACAGGTCTTCTAGGTGGAATGCTTGAAGTACCTTCGGCGGGNTGGGAAGAACACAAGCAACACGATGAGTTAATTAAAGAAGCAAAAAGGGATACACAAAACCTTACTGAGATACCCGGAAGTGTCAAACACGTTTTTACTCATTTCAAATTAGAATTAGTTGTGGTGGCTCTGCGGTTAAAGAGGCATAAACGTTTTTTAAATCAACGATGGTATTCATTAGATGAGATAGAGAAAATAGGATTGTCTAAACTGATGTTAAAGGTTGTACAGCATTTCAAGTCAACTTTAGAAAGTTAATGCAGTATCTAGTGGGTTAAATTCGGTCTAAGTACTGCTGGTACCAATCGAAGCCCACAAGATCAACATAAGCCTCAATCAGCGACTTTGTTATCGGCCCTGGGAAATCCGCCACGAATGGGGCACGACCATTTATACTTTGGACGGGACAAATACAGAAACTCGTTGATGTTATAAAGATTTCATCTGCATTATAAGCATCAAACAAATCTAGATTTTTTTCCTCAACTTCTAATCCCAGCTGCTTGCACAACTGTATCGTCACCTGCCGGCTCACGCCAGGTAAAACATATTGTTCCTGAGGAGTTGCGAGTTTATTGTCTTTAACGATAAAAATATTGCTGCCTTTTCCTTCCGATAGATTACCCTGCGCATCTAATAAAAAAGACAACGCATCAGGATTTTGAGCGGCAACCTCAAGGTCGCCAATAACAAAATTTATATAATTGTGAGTTTTTGCACGCGGACTGACCATCTCAGGTGATACGCGTCGGACCGATGGTGTAATTAACTGGATNCCATCCCTGTAAAATTTCGCCCGTGCTGCTAAAGGCAGNGGGCTGCACTCAACAATAACTGTAGCGTCTGGCCAGTCGGGCCAGGCCGTTTTATCGTCATGCGACAATCCTCTTGTTACCCTTTGCGTTACCCAGTAGTCTTCATTCACATCTAATAACGGTAAGTTGCGTTCGACAACTTCCTCTGTAATTTTCTGGAATTCTTCTATATTATGACCAGGGTTCAAATCCATATACTTGAGAGTACGTTCAAATCGCTCTAAATGTTCTTTAAGCCTGAATATTTTGTGCCCAAACGTTCGCGTAGTATCAAAAACCCCATCACCATATTTGAAACCTTGATCTTTTATAGGAATAGTTGCTTCATCTTCAGGCACAAATTTCCCGTTCAAGTAGACTATGCGCTGGTTTGGAAGAGACATACTTGTTATCTCCAATAAATTCAAAGTAATTGAACAAACTTTTCTGAAACAATACAGTATTATCACAGAAAGTTCGATATACTTTAATCGGTTTTTGGTTTCTTGCCACGCAGCAGAAAAACAAAAGGTATCGCACCAAAGGCTATTATTACTAGAAACACAAAGTCATTTAAAAAGCCGACCATCTGCGCTTCAATCATGACGACACTCTCTAAATTACGCAAATCAGTTATCGATTTCAAATCAAACGAATGACCATTCAACATTGAACCTAAGGATGATTTAAATTCGGTAATCTGTTCTCTCATTTCTATATAATTTGCCTGAGTTGACCTAACAAGTATAGAAACGACGATTGATGTGCCCATACTAGCTCCAATGGCTCTTATCAGCGAAAAAAGTGAAGCCGCTTCGACGCGATAAACTGGATCCAAGGTAGAGAACGTTACGGTAGTTAAAGCGACCCACATCATCCCCATCCCAAAACCATTTATTATTGTGATATAAATCACTTCTTGCATATTTACATCCGCAGTCCATTGGGTCATCCAAACATTACTCACACCAACGCAAATTAACCCCAGAAGGATTAAATATTTTCCAGAAATAATACTCAGTAAAAACCCAGAGCACATCATTGCGAACATTGTTCCAACACCACGCGAAGAAATAACCCATCCGGCAGATAGAACGGGATAACCCTGAATGTTTTGCAGAAAAAGCGGNAAAATAAATAAGGATGAAAATACNGCAACACCAAATGTGAATATCAAAAAGAGACCAATCACATAGTTCCGGTCCATTAACATCTTGAGTGTTACATAGGGCGCATCGGTAGTAAGGCAGTGCACAACAAATATGTAAAATGCCGTTGCAGACAATACACTATTAATAATCACTTCTGAGGAACTAAACCACCCTAATCGCTCGCCCCTGTCTAACACCAGTTGAAGACAAGAAACCGCCACGATAAGCGCTATTACACCAATCCAGTCCATTTTCTGGCCCAATGTATGGGCGGCCGGCAAGGTCACAAGTATAGAAAAAAAAGCGACAATTCCGAATGGGACGTTCATATAGAAGACATAGCGCCAATCATAGAACTCGGTTAACATAGCGCCCACCGTTGGTCCCGCGACAGGCCCCAAGATCATCCCCATCGACCAAATGCTCATGGCAAAACCATGCTTTTCCCGTGGATATGTATCCAACATTATAGCCTGCGAAATAGGCATTAATGGTGCTGAAACGAAGCCCTGCAGCATTCTGAATACTACTAATTCAGTTAATGTGCTGGACGTGCCTGCTAGAAGAGAAGTAACGGTGAAGCCAACTATGGATGCTAAAAAAACCTGCCGTCTTCCAAACCTTTCACTTAGAACATTAGTCAAAATCGTCCCAACAGCCGTTGCAACAACAAAAGCTGTGATTACCCACCCCACTTGGTCAGGCGCCGCCGACAGATTACCCTGTATATTTGGCAGTGCCACATAGGCCGTACTCATATTTAATGAGTGCAGCAGCGAGGCCGCTAGTACCGGCACAGTTATGATAATTCGCTCGAGCCTACTAAACGGTCCATGCGCAGGCTTGTTTAAAGTAAACAATTCTGTCTCTCAGAGTAAAACATAAATATGGCCAAAAGGGCCCAATNAAGANGTCAAAAAAATGTCATATTGAATAGACCTCNGCAGCTGTGTCATGAAACAAAGCTGCNTTTTCTTCTTTTGAGGCCCCGGTGGCAATTCGTTTGAAAGTATTCCAGAGGACTTTATAGCTGCAACTCAACTTATCAACCGGAAAGTTTGACTCAAACATACACCTGTTTGCACCAAAAAAGTCGATGGTGGCATCATAAAAATGCCGGGTAGTGTCGGCTAGTTCACGGCTACTGGGCGGCATCGCTCTCTCATGCCATGCAAAACCGTTTACATCCATATTTACACCCCCAAGCTTTGCATAAACATTTTCACAGTTTGCCAGTTCCTTTATGTCTTTTTTCCATTTTTGAAAAATTTCATTCTGTTTTCCGTTGTATGGNCCANTTCCGAGNGGCCCGCCGAAATGGTCAAGTATGATTTTCGTCTCNGGAAATGCTCTGGCGAGATTGGTTACCTCATTAATTTGGGTATGATAGCACCAAGCTTCGAAAGTTAATCCCCGACGGCTCAACTCGGCAAAGCCGCGGCGAAAGTCGTCTTGCAGCAATAATTTAGNNGGNGGATCAGTTCGATGGTTGCGTATTTNANCTGAAGCGTCCCACGCAACAGCGCGCCTTATCCCGCGGAACCTGCCGCCACCCGCAGCAATATGCGCATCAAGAACCTCTNCGGCNAGACCTCCGATCCTCAAATCAACCGTTCCAATTATAGCTGCAGCTATACGAGTTTCACCATAATTACCAGAATCGCTCATTGCAGCTATGCCGTTCACAAATTCTGTTTCTCCAACGGCGCGAAGGTGCTCTGCTCCTTCTTTTTTAAACATCGCACCGCATTCAATGAATACAGTTGCCACAATGTTATGGCCACAGTCGATATCTTCCAGTATTTCNTCAAGAAGGTAGCGCGGCTGCACGTGATGGTGATCATTTTTATCCCAAAGATGGTGGTGNGGGTCAATTATTGGTAACTCTGGTTCTAAAATGTCTTCATCCTGNTGCTGAAGCCATTTGTAATTACCTGATTTCGCAACCATTCCGGATCCTTTCCAACTACTTCCCAAGTTTTATGGGATTAATCTAAACATTTACTTATCCTAATTCTTAAAGAAAGAAAAACACTCTCAAAAAATATCAAGCCGCCACAATATCCNATTAAGGTTAATGGTAACACTTTCGATNTTAATGGGTGGAATTATTTCAAATCTGTTTGATCATATGATGGTTTTTGCTCAATAATNAGTATTNCAATGCNCAACAANAATTCTTGAGCATAAAATTTAGATGANAAGGGGAATTTGTTTTATGTCAGNTTCATACAATCGATCTAATCAATCANTAGGCAATATTCTTCATATGGAGCACGTGAATATTATGNTNCCTGAACAAGCACCTGCGATACTCTTTTACGTTAATGGGCTTGGATACACCCGGGACCCCTTTCTCATGACGGGATTGGATAATATGTGGATCAACATCGGCCGCAGCCAGATACATCTACCGCGNCGGGATCCATCTCCTCAAATTTTGCGAGGCCGGATCGGGCTTGTGTCGCCAGACTTAAAAGAAACCCTCCGNAGCTTGAAAACAGTCAAAGATCTTCTGTCAAAAACAAAGTTTTCATTTTCTAGAAAAAAAGAATTTATAGAGGTTGTTTGTCCTTGGGGAAACCAAATTAGAGTGCACGCACCAGACCCAAAATTTGGNAGTANACANATAGGATTACCTTACGTTGAATTTTTTGCACCAAANAACAGCGCAGAAAAAATAGCGAACTTCTATCAGGAAATATTGGGAGCAAACGCATCNTTAGGGAGACGNCANGGTAAAATCTGCGCAACAATCACGACAGGGGCATCACAATACGTNCATTTTATTGAAACAAACGAAAAANAGNCNAAATATGACGGTCACCATATTGCCATTTANATTGCTGACTTCGCGACGCCATACCAAAAATTATTAGAAAGGGGTTTGATTTCAAGAGAGTCAGATGAACATGAGTGGCGCTTTATAGATATCGTCGATTTGGAAAACAATAAACCCATATTCAAAATAGAGCATGAAGTCAGGAGCGCGACCCATCCAATTTTCGGTCGTCCTCTAGTGAATAGAAATCCGCAACAAAGCAATCGCGTGTACAAACGAGGTCAGGATAATTTTCAAGGTCAAATATAATTTCAGAATTAAGCAGTTGTATTTGTACTTTTAAAAATTCGATTCTTTGCCTCGTATCAAGTTTGATACCAACTCGTTTGTGGGCGCAGACATTCCGACTTTCTTTGCTTCCACTGGAACGGCGCCGTTAATCCCATCGATCTCTGACGGCCTTTTAGCCATGTGATCAAGTAACATTGAAGGTCTTGCATCCGGCATATTTGCGCCAAAGTCTCTGACATACTTTTCAACGTCGTCAAAACCTAGAGCAATTTTCTTTTTCCTTGCTACAGCATCCGCTTCCTTTGCACAATTCAAAGCTACCGACCANGCCGCCGGACTGGCTTGCACCTCTCCTATCGTGGCATTCATAAGTGCGCAAGGGCCACTATAAGTCACATTACAAATAAACTTTTCCCATATCATTTGGTGTATATCAGGGTAACCCTTCGCAGTGAACCCGGCCCCTTCCCAAGTTTCAACAATATCATTCAGCCGTTCACTCATCCCGCCGTCCATCTCACCAAGCCTGACTAGCTGCATTCCATTGTGATGGGCATGCCCGGGTTGTTTAATTGATGCGCCAAATCCACCAACAACCCCAATCATGACCTGGCTTGTATCAATTGCCTCCGCTATCCGGTCAGCCGCCCCTAGGCCATTTTGAATTGTTAGGATGACACTTTCTGGACGTGCTATCGATTTTGCTGCGTGAGCAGCCGTCGCTACGCCGCTTGCTTTTGTAGCCACGATAATTAAATCACATTCTCCCGCATCCAAGGCGTTTGTACTTGCATTAATTTTTACGGTCCGGTCACCGCTTGCGCCTTCAACACGAAGTCCATTTTTTTTTATCGCATCGATGTGCTCTTGCCATGTATCGATTGCCCAAACCTCGTTACCAGCATCCGCAAGCAGAGCCGCATATACGGAACCCATCGCTCCACAGCCAATAATCGCAATCTTCATTATTTATCCCTACCTCTTAGCTTTTCACTTCAGTTGCACTGTTCTTCATATAGTTTAAAGTTTTAGAATGAAGAAAGAAACGCTTTTAAATATTCAACAAAGCTATGATGCTCTAAAGATACTGAAAGCTACTAAACTTCTTCAATGGTCCTACTCTATTTTTATAAAACTTTAAGTTGAAGGCAGCCGGAAATTATGAAAAAAAATAATACAATTGCTGATTTAATCGAAAAACGCTTTGGATTAAACACTGACGCCGGCAGAGATATGCAGGGGTTCGACGAATTAACCAATATACTCAACCATCGTTCACACCGCCGTTATAAGGATACACCAATACCAGATAAACTTTTGGAAGTTTTACTCGCAGCCGCGTTTTCTGCACCGGCTAAATCTGATTTGCAGCAATCGTCGGTAGTCGTAATACGGGATAAGGAAAAACAAGAGGCGATTGCTGACATGATCCCCGCGATGCCATGGCTTCGAACATGTCCTGTTTTGATGATTTTTTTGGGAGACAGNAGGCGAATTCGCCGTATCTGCGAAATGCGAAACAAAACTTTCGCGAATGATCACCTGGACGCGTTTTTAAATGCAGCACTTGATGCCGGGCTTGTNCTNATGAACTTTATTCGCGCAGCGGAAGCTGCGGGATTGGGATGCTGTCCCATAAGCGTTATTCGAAATCATATCGAAGAGGTGGCGCAATTGTTNGAGCTCCCAGATTTTGTCTTCCCCGTAGCAGGCATGACGGCAGGGTATCCCAGTGACGATGGCTATCTAAGTTTACGACTGCCACCCGCCGTAAATGTTCACATAAATACTTACAATGACGCACAGCTTGAGCAAGAAATTGACTCATACGACAAGCGACGGGACTCCATATTTTCCATTCCACCAGACAAACAGAGAAAGGTTGAAGAATACGGCGTAGCAAATTTTTATGGCTGGTCGGAAGATAAAGCTCGCCAGGTTTCAAGCCGAGAGCGCGATCAGCTTGCAACTTATCTGAGTAAAAAGGGTTTCAATTTGGGATAACGGCTCGGATTGGTTAATATTAAAGAACAGTAAATTAAAGGCCCGCCATTTTTCAATGGCGGGCCTTTTGTTGTTTTAGAAATCAGTACAACTAATTTGCTACACTCGGCAACCAAAGTACAATCTCTGGATAGGCCAAGAATAATCCAATCGTTATCACATCCGCTATGAAAAACGGAAANATTCCCCTNAAAACATCACCCAATGGTATATCGGGTCGAACTGCCGCCACCACATAGCAATTCAACCCCACCGGGGGCGTTATGAGGCAGACCTCGCACATTTTAACNACGATAATACCAAACCATATTGGGTCGTACCCCAGAGCGATAACCGCTGGATAAACAACGGGCAGCGTAAGAAGCAGCATGCCAATCGCATCCATGAACATCCCAAGGACGGCATACCCAAGCAGTATTAAAATCATTATCACTACTGGCGGGAATGGCAGGCCAGTGATCCAANCCGCAAATTCTTGCGGTAATCCAGCGTAACCTAAAAATCTTACGAAAATCAGAACACCCCATATCAGAGCAAAAATCATTACCGTCAGCTTAGCCGTCTCGAGAAGCGCCTCCTTTAAACTAGCCCACTTCATTCCCTTTAGAAGGGCGACAACTAAAATAACAAACGCTCCCACTGCACCTGCTTCGGTTGGCGTGGCTGTACCCGAATACATCGAGTAAAAGATAACAGCCACCACNACAAAGATTGGAACGGTGCCAGGCAGGCTTGCCAGTTTTTCGGACATTGGCGGCGATGGTATCGCTCGGCCTAATTCCGGTTTCCANATGCACTGACCTATGATAAGCGCCGCATAAATAATTGCTGAGACGATTCCGGGAATAAATCCNGCTAGAATGAGCGTTCCGACAGACTCTTCAACAATGATGGCATAGATAACTAAAATAGCACTTGGCGGTATCAGTGAAGCTAATGTACCACCNGCAGCAACAACGCCTGCTGCCAAACGCCTGTCGTATCCATTCTCCAGCATATGCGGAATAGCAACTCGGCTAAAGACTGCAGCGGTTGCCGTACTTGCTCCTGAAACTGCTGCAAAACCGGCAGTGGCAAAAACACTCGCTACAGCAAGACCGCCAGGGACCCATCCAAACCAGTTTCTTGCGGCCCTGAATAACGCGTGTGTCAAGCCGCCATGATAAGCAATAAACCCNATAAGAATAAACATTGGAAGAACACTAAGAGCGTAGTTAATTGATTTCGAATGCGGNACAGTGCCGCTAATGCCTGCACCTGCTTTCCATCCGATAATAGCCACACACCCGAAAAGACCGACCAGAGCGGCAACGACAAATACTCGAACCCCGGCAAACACCAAAAGCAGGAGCGCGCCCGTTCCGACAAGACCAATTGCAAATTCACTCATGATTTAGCTCCTCGACCAATAATATCAACTTTCTCTTCTTCGCCGGCCAATCCAGCATCAATTTCATGCTGAGCTTGCTCATCGACGGTCTCTATCATTGGTACGCCAATTGGTTCCGCGTCAGGATATTTTACCAGCCTTAAAAATCCACATAATTGAACAAGAAGCCTAAGTTCAAGGCTAATAAAAGCTACAACAACAATCAGCTTACCTGGCCAAATAGGAAGCTCTATATCAATAGAACTGTCACCGATATCCCAAGCCCTGAGGAAGTGTTCCCAGCCGTACTTCATTAAGATAGCGATGATCAGCATAGCCACTAACGTGCCTATTACTTCAAGGGTCCAGAGTAGTCGCCCAGAAAATCGCCCTATAAAAAATTCCATCCGGACATGGCCACCGAGCTTTTGGGTATATGCGATACTAAGAAAACAAAAAATGGCCATCGCAAATTCAACCCAGTCTACGTAGCCGGGGATAGGAAAATTAAAAAACTTTCGCCCAACAACCTGAACGACCGCTAACAACATTAAAAAAAGTATGAGCATTGCAGAAGTTAAATTAAAGGCTGTTTCCATTTTGAAAAGCTTTGCATCAGCTACTGCAAGGAAACGTGTCGCCCCGGAATGCTCTGAATGATCTGTACTCGCCATTATTCAAAACCAATCATCAAACCACTTAAAGAAAAGGCCGCCAGGGAGGAGCCCCCGGCGACCTTATTTAACTTAGATTAAAGAGATCAGCCGCCTTTGGCTGTCTTAAGAACGATATCCAACAACTCTCGTGCTGGAATTTTTCCTTCCATTTCTTTAACCCAATCGTTCCATAATGGCTCACCGGCAATTTTGCGGAAATTAGCCATTTGATCTTCTGGGATTTTAACCGCAGTAAGCTTTGGATTTTTCGCCCATTTAGCAACATTTATTTTATCTTTAGCCGCGTAAGCTGCTGCTTGTGCCGCATAAGAACCTTCCTTAACGTCTTCCAGAAGTTTCTTATACTGATCTGGAAGTGCGTTGTAAGAATCGGTATTAAACACTATTGGGCAGTTAACAGATCCCAACGACATGTTGGTAGTATACCAGTCTGAAATTTCATCGAGCTTGTAGGCTGCGAATGTGTAGGTATATGGGAAACCAATAGCGTCAACCGTACCACGCTGAAGCGCCGTGTAGGTTTCGGAAGCCGGCATTGTTGTTGGGATTGCTCCAATAGCTTTGGCGGCTCGTCCCATGCCACCTAGAGCTCTTAGACGCTTACCCTTGAAATCCGCAACGCTTGCTGGAGGCTTGCCTCTTCCCATGTATTCGTACTGAGGAAGCATCATTGACATATAGATCTTTGCATTCCACTTAGCTAAAGCCTTCACTGAAGCAGGATGCGTGTAAATAGCATCGTGAACTTTCTTTTGAACATTTAAGTTTGGAATTGGTAAAAACGGCAAATCCAAAACATTCAAAGGTGCGTTTTTACCCGGATGATAGGCGGCGCAGAAAGACGCCATTTCGAAAGCACCGACGGAAATACCATCAAGGTTCTCTTTACTCTTGGACAATTGCTGTCCGTAATACAGCTTGATTTGGAAGTTACCACCTGTTTTTTCGCTTACCATTTTAGACGTGTACTCAGGTGCTTCTGTAAAAGCTCTTCTTTTGCCCCAAAGTGACATTCTCCATGTAATCTTTGGACCTTTAACCTCTTGCGCGCCTGCTGGAGTTGGAGCGCTGACTTCTGTTAAACCAGCGATACCAAAACCTATAACGCTCAGAGCGATTATGGTTTTACGCATAAAAATTTCCTTCCCTGTGAAAACTCAATACTTATTTGAAACACTAACAACTTTTAAAGTCAGTATTAGCGGCCCAGCATAACGACGCTTGAACGATGCATCAACTTCTGATCGCAATAAACATTAATTCAAGTGAATTATTTCTATATGCTGATATTATCTAATGACCTACCACAACATGTAGGGAGCGTAGGACAGTTCTATTTCTGAAATATGCGAATCAAGAGGAAGGAAGCGGCTTGCTGCAGCTAAAAGCCGCTGTTAAAAATTTATTCGTTTTAACCGAGACGTGACGTGCGAAAACTATACAAAAACCTTTTAAGTGCAGCCAAACACAGGCATGCTAATAAATATTTAGCTGTTGTTGCTTTTTCGGAAAGCTCGTTTTTTCCAATTCCTCCAGATGTTATGCTTATCCCAATGGTTTTGGCGAAACCAAATGACTGGTGGCGAATCGCTTTAACTTGCACCCTTTTTTCGGTCATTGGAGGGATAGCTGCATATTTTGTGGGTTTTTTTTTATTCCAGCTTGTAGCTTTGCCGCTTCTTGAGTTTTATAATTATCAAGATAAGATCCTAGAATTCAACGAGATGTATCATAACTGGGGCGGATGGGTCGTATTTCTAGCTGGTCTCACCCCATTTCCTTATAAGATTATCACTATTGCCAGCGGTATGACTCAATTAAATCTTGCACTTTTCATAGCGTTGTCTGTTTTATCACGGGGCCTTAGGTTTTTTGCGGTTTCGGTCCTCCTTTATCATTTTGGTGACAGAATCCGAGCTTTGCTAGAAAAATATTTTGGATTAATTACCCTATTAGCAGGTTCGGGCATTTTACTAATTTATGTTTGGCTTAAATTTATCTCATAACTGAAAGACCCTATTGATATGGTTAGCAAAAATAATTCCGTATTTGCCATACCTTCTTTGATGATTGCCGGTCTTTCCAGTATTGCGCTTGTTTTAGCCTTCTCTTTCGAATATATCGGCGGATTAGAACCTTGCTCCTTGTGTATATATCAAAGAATTCCCCACGGCTTGGCAATTTCTCTCTGCCTAGTAACAATTTTATTTAGATTGCCGCCGTCTTCTGCAGTATGGATTTTTATCATTTTAATCTTAACGTTTATAGCAGGTGCGGTCATTGCTTTCTTTCATGTCGGAGTGGAACAGCAATTCTGGCCAGGCACCCAGGGTTGTGGAAGCAAAATCGAGGCGACAAGCGTCGAGGCTTTCAGACTAAAACTACTGGAGCAGCCGATGGTTCGTTGTGACGAGATAGCTTGGTCTTTACTCGGTATTTCAATGGCAGGTTACAATTTTATTCTGTCGATAGGTCTTTCCTTAATTCCAGTGTATACCATATTAAAATGGAAACGTTCGAAAGCAGTCATGTGAGCAAGAAAAAAAATACACACGTTGATCTTCCTGGCGACATACCGCAGGCGGATCTTGTAAAAAGGTTTATCCGGGTAAATCATGCTGGCGAGTTTGGTGCAAAACGAATTTATGAAGGCCAGTTAGCTGTTCTAAAAGACACTCAAGAAGCAGCCACTATAGAACATATGAAAGATCAGGAGCTGCATCATTTAGAAACATTTGAGAAGCTAATTGTCGATAGACAAGTGAGACCTACCATTTTTCACCCAATTTGGAACGCAGCAGGCTTCGCCTTAGGCGTGGGCACTGCCCTATTAGGTCCAAAAGCCGCCATGGCTTGTACGGTAGCTGTCGAAGAGGTTATTGACGAGCACTATGCAGACCAGGTGGCGCAATTAACAGAAGATGAAAAAGATCTCAAAGAAACAATCAACCGTTTCCGGGAGGAAGAACTAGAGCACCGAGACACGGCTATCGATCTTGGCGGCGAGACAACGCCTGGCTATCCTGTTCTTCGTAAAACGATACGCGCCGGCAGCAAACTGGCCATTTGGTTATCTGAACGATTTTAATCAGCTAGTTAATCGCCTTCTTCAAGCTCGCTGTCCCAGTACAAGAAGTCTCGCCAACTTTCATGAAGGTGATTAGGTGGAAAAGCTCTTCCGTTTTCTTGAAGTTCGTAGTTTGATGGAACCCTGGGTTTATTTTTTGGATACATTTTAACCGATTCCGGTAAATGATTGCCCTTTCGTAAATTGCACCGACTGCAGGCTGTGACCACGTTTTTCCAGTTAGTGGTCCCCCCGCGCGACCTTGGTACCAAGTGGTCAAATGTTAACTCTTGGGTTGGAAACTTTTTGCCGCAATACTGGCAAGAAAATCGGTCTCGCAAAAAAACATTGAAACGGGTGAAGGCGGGCCGTCTTGACTGAAGAACAAACTCTTTGAGAGCGATTACGCTAGGTAATCTCATCTCAAAACTAGGAGATCTTATTTTGTGCTCATACTCAGACAGTACATTTACCCTGTTCAAAAACACAGCTTTTACAGTGTCTTGCCATGACCAAAGCGAAAGCGGGAAGTAACTTAGCGGTCGGTAGTCAGCATTGAGCACTAGCACCGGGGAGTTTTCAAACTGGTTCAATTCAAGCCTTCTTTCATTTGCCCTTCATGTTTAAAATAAACCTGAACAAAGAGTTTTCAATGCGACAATACCGTGATTCTAAGCCGCATTGTCTATTAAATTTTGTTAGNTGCTTAATTTTTTTGAAAAAGATCTAAATGCAGACCACAATACTTGCGCCTAGAGCACATTAGTTTCTATACAAATTCTCCTAAGACGTCAGATAAAAATGTTTTTGCTATTTCTAAACCCCTTTCATCGATTGAATGCCCTAGTCCAGGTCGNAGNNCTGACGCAACTTTAATCCCCACACCTTCAAGCCCTTGAACCGCATGTTCTAGAGCTTCCGCAGGAACCATCTCATCGTTAGTCCCATGAATTAATGTTACTGGTGGTGTTGTTTTGATCTCCTCTTTGAGCAGGTCCTCTGCTAANAACCGACCAGAATATCCAACGATGCCAGCAATTTGTTCAGATCTGCGCGGTCCAACAAATAATGACATCATCGTTCCTTGACTAAAACCAACCAAGGCTAATTTATCAGCTGACAAATTAGTCCGTTCCAACTGTTCATTTATAAAACTGTCGAGTATCTGGGCAGCCATTCTGGCTCCTCCCAACATTGCGTCTGGAGACCTATCGCCTANACTAAACCATTGGCGTCCAAANGGTGACATTTCACACGGAAAGGGTGCATTAGGGGAAATAAATTCAACATGTGGCAGCTGATTCGAGAGAATTGGCGCCAAACCAATCAGATCATTGCCATCAGCACCATAGCCATGCAGCAGGATTACAAGAGCCTTAGCTGGCTCACCGTTTTTTGGCGGTTGCCTCGGGCCTTCCAAGTTAATCATTATACTNACTCCAATATGNGGCTGATTAGTCTTTTTGCCATTCTACATTTGACAATTCATACTAATGGGAGTGTTTAATTTCAATTAAATCTGACAGAAACCTTTTACANAATTATTTTTGAGAATTTTTATACCTATGGATGTTATCACTCGTTTCGCTCCAAGCCCAACCGGTAATCTCCACCTTGGTCATGCATTTTCTGCGTTATTTGCGGAACGGGAAGCTCGTACAGGCAACGGCAAGTTTTTAGTGCGTATAGAAGATATTGATACGGCAAGGTGCAACTCTGCTTTCGAAGCATCTATTTTTGAAGATCTATCATGGTTANGGCTTACTTGGGAAAANCCAGTCCGAAAACAATCAAACCATATGGCTGATTATGCAAAGGGCCTGAAAAAACTTGAAAACCTTGGCCTTCTGTATCGTTGTACTTTATCCNGAAAAGAACTTTCTGAAGTAATGTCTGCTCCCCATCCCGNCAACGCTTTGAACAGCACACAGAAGACGCCTACCGATACGTTACGTTATATATCTGCGATTGAAAATGAAAGGCGATTGGGGGCAGGTGCGCCCTACGCAATTCGTTTNCATATGGGGGCTGCCCTCAAGCTGGCNGGNAACTTAAAATGGTATGACTGCGAGCATGGGGAGCAAACAGCCGAGCCAGAAACCTTCGGGGATATAGTTCTAGCCAGAAAAGATATTGCAACAAGTTACCACCTTTCCGTGACCATCGACGATGCAATACAAGGAATAACACGGGTTACAAGAGGGAATGATTTATTGCCAGCCACGCACATTCATAGACTGCTACAAGAGCTTTTGGAATTGCCAACCCCAGATTACCATCACCATAAGATGATTACTGATAAAAATGGCTTNAGGCTCGCAAAACGAAATAAATCAAGCACGCTGCAAGAGATGAAAAAATCTGGTCAAAACCCAGAAGATATCATCCAGTTTTTAGGTTTCAAATAATAAACGTTTTATGCGAACGAAGTTATTGTTGACTTTTTGATTTTAAAAATCAGCTAACTAATTGCTATGACCACCTTAACTTTAACGCGCGCCGCGGCTCAGGTTCAGATCCATAAATCCAGAGGCATCGACAATTTCGGTCTTTACGGCAATCTAATACGGAGAACTCTCAAGCCTATTAGACTTCGTTTCAACGCAGTTATTTTCACTTCAATGGAGAGTGAGCCCATGGAATAAGAATTGAGGCATGCATTTCATCAAGCCTGTCCGGTCCATTTTTAAGAAATTCTTGCCAGTCTGGGTCGGCGGCGGCGGCGGCTCTTGCCTCAGCACGGTGGTTCATGTCTCTGTATACCCAAAGATGAGAGACCTCATTAGGTTGACCAGTATCAGTAACCCAAATGCAAACATTTTGAGAATGTCGTTCCCTAACACTCATAGCCGCAGTTATCGCATCCGCAAAGATTTTCGTCTTTCCCACTTTGCATCGATAATATCGATATTCGTATATGTTTCCTTCGCTGCTGGGAGCTACAAGTGGCTTCGTAGCTGTCATTAACCTATTATCTTGTCTAAGGATAAGAGGACCGGTTTTGGTAAGGTAATCATTTCTCCAGGCCTCATTAGCGGCCAATTTCGACTTCACGTCGGCACGATGATTCATATCTTCGTACGACCATAGATGCATCACCTGGTTCAGTGGACCTATTTCAGTTAACCAATACCCTTCCAGTTTTCCATGATCATCTCCTCGTATCGGTCGCCCTATCTCGGCCGAATATTTAGCCAGAAGGGGAGCTTGTCCTGGACCAGTCGTGTATGTTCGGAATTCATAGATCATTTGTTTGTCCTTTTTTTGGATGCACGAAGCTATAATACATGTAATTCAGGTAACCGGTTACAATAATTGAGCAGTTATAGAATTGTAACCAGTCTCTTGTAAAAATGCATATGAGATGTAAAGCTGAGCCATTGTATCAACGAATCTGGTATATCCATGACATATTACTGACCAGTCCTACTAACGTACCAACCAAGTCAATCCAGTGCTCCTGAAGATTATATATAATGCTGGTATTCTTAGCTTCTTAAGGAAACGATACTTTGTCGAACGCAAAACTTACTGAATATCCTAACTTTGTTACTCACATGGAATGCTCACTGACGGGCGAAATTTATGAGGCGGGTATTGTTCAAGGCCTATCGAAGGCTGGGCGGCCATTACTGGTGCGTTATAATCTCGCAGAATTAAGCAGACATATAACAAAAACCGAGTTAGCCAAACGAAAAGGTGGTTTTTGGAAGTTTCGAGAGTTCCTCCCAGTTAAGAAAACCAAAAATGTTATAAGCCTAGGAGAGGTTACCACCCCGCTTATGCTGATCCCAGAAACCTCCAAACGCCTGGGTGTTCCTGAGGCAAATCTCTTGGTAAAAGACGAGGGTCGGCTGCCAACGGGATCTTTTAAGGCAAGGGGTTTAGCACTGGCAGTGTCGATGGCTAAGGAATTGGAATTGAANCATCTTGCTATGCCAACTAATGGAAACGCAGGTGCGGCAATGGCTGCATACGCTAGTTTTGCTGGTATGAGAACAACAATATTCTGTCCTGATGACACACCAGAAATTAATATTTCTGAAATAGAGCTGCAGGGTGCATCCGTTTACCGTGTGAATGGCCTGATAAATGATTGCGGTAAAATTGTTGGCGATGGCAAAGAAAAAGCCGGCTGGTTTGATGTATCAACTCTTAAAGAACCCTACCGAATCGAAGGCAAGAAAACGATGGGTTTGGAGTTGGCAGAGCAATTTAACTGGGAACTGCCAGACGTTATTTTTTATCCGACGGGAGGCGGCACCGGATTAATAGGAATGTGGAAAGCATTTGAAGAATTAGAAGCTATTGGCTGGATAGGTGCAAAGCGACCTAGAATGATTGCAGTTCAAGCAGATGGTTGTGCGCCGATTGTAAAAGCTTTTGAGTCAGGCGAAGAGCACGCTCCGGTATGGGAAAATGCTACAACTGCCGCCGCTGGGATCAGAGTCCCCGTTGCTGTAGGCGACTTTTTAATACTACGCGCAGTNAAAGAATCCGGAGGTTATGCCGTAGCTGTTTCNGAAGAAGACATTTTTGAAACTCGGGATGACGCAGCCCAGCGTGATGGCGTTCTACTCTGNCCAGAGGGTGCNGCTACACTGGCCGCTTACAAGNTAGCACTAAGAGACGGACTGGTGCAAAAAGGAGAAACCGCAGTTTTATATAACTGTGCGACAGGATTAAAATACCCTATGCCGAAAGCAGTAAAAAAAATTAACCGGCATGAGACAATTGACTACGAATCAATGCGATGATGAGGTACAAATTTANTCGTNAGNAAAAATTTGTAAACTTTTAATAATCTTATTAAACGGAGGTAGAAAATGTTGCTAGATGTTCGAACTTANACATGCAAACCAGGAACAATTAAAAAACATTTAGAAGTTTATGAAAAGTTTGGCAAAGCACCGCAAACAAAACACCTTGGACAGCCAATCGCTTACCTNATGACTGAAACCGGTAACGTTAATCAATACGTTCATATATGGGCATATGATAATGCCGGAGACCGGGAAGCAAAGCGGGCCGCCATGTGGGCGGATCCAGATTGGATTACCTACACCCAAGAGAGTGCGAAGTTAGGCGCTTTAATAAATCAAGAAAATAAATTGATGCGCCCGGTGGAGTTTTTTGCCGAGCCAACGCGTTAACAAGATAATATCCTCCATTTTTTTGTTAGACTTCATGCCAGTTCATTTTTAAATTTATTCTTTGCGAATCTAAGGCTTAATAGAATATTTGTTTATTAATGAACTTAATCGCTCGATTTCGGCTAGCGCTAGTTTTTGAAAGAAAAACGTCGGGATGTCCAAAATATACCTAGTCAAAATCCGTCGGCTCATAATTGATATGTTCATCGGGGTCCACGAACATGAAAGGCATTCTCGGCAAAGGGTAGCTATTGATGTCGAGCTAGAAATGGGATACCCGGCTGATGGTTTTAGTAAGGGTATTTATAAAAATGTAGGATGTTATGAGACGCTGGTGGGCAACATAAAAAACTTATCGAAGAAAGGCCATGTCGTGTTAGTTGAGACATTTGCCGACCAGATTGCCGACATCGCATTAGATGACCGGAGAGTGATTACAGCTTCCGTTACCGTCGAAAAACTAGATGTTTTTCCTGATTGTGACGCCGTAGGGACGACAATTAAAAAATACCGAGAAAAAGTTACTTGAGGGNGATGGCGAGTTTATTGGGCAAAATCGGCAGTAAAGATAATTAGGACGCGTAACTCNATAAAAACCTTTTAGAGTAAANAAATATGAAAAATAAGTGGATATATCATCTNTCCCGCAAAAAAGACTTAGACGCTTCTTCCAGNCTAAATTTTTATATTCCATCGGAGGAAGATAAAAACGATGGNTTCATNCATTTTTCAACAGCAACTCAAGTAACCGCCAGCGCCCGTAAGTATCGAAATGGGGAAAGTGACATATTTCTGCTTGAGGTTGATACAAATTTAATAACTAAAAATTTAAGGTGGGAGCCAGCCAGGAATGGTGATTTGTTTCCACACTTGTACGGCGAATTATTAAAAGAGTATGTTACTCAACTCGCACCACTTCCTCTTGATGGGACCGGCACCCATTTATTTCCCGAACTTAAAGACGAACCGTATGAATAATCTTCGACAAAGGCTTTCATTAATTTTACTTCGGCTTTTTCCGGCGGAAACATCTCATAATTTAACAATTAAAATNCTTAAGTTAGGCATTTCCTTATCTAAAACCTCAATCCATACCGAGTTACCGGAAACAGCTTCAAAGATTTTCAACTTAAGCTTCAGTAATCCAATTGGCTTAGCTGCAGGATTCGATAAGGATGGAGAGGTTTTTGATCAACTANCCAGTTTCGGCCCCGGTTTTATTGAAGCGGGAACACTGACGCTTAGGTCCCAACCGGGGAATCCCCGCCCACGTGTATTCAGATTAAAANAGCATAATGCAGTAATTAATAGATATGGGTTTAACAACAAGGGGATCATTAAAGGACTAGATNATCTAGCCAAACGAAGAAACAACTCAGTTATNTTAGGTNTTAACATCGGGATCAACAAAGATACTGAAACGCCCATAGAAGATTATCTTGAATGCTTAACCAAGGCAAAAAAAATAGCCGACTATGTAACCGTAAATATATCTTCCCCCAACACGCCGGGACTCCGCTCCTTTCAGCAAGCGGAGAAACTGGAGGAATTATTAAACCCTTTAGTAAGGTTTGCATTGANTGATAAGGATGAGGCGCAACCCCTGCCTTTACTATTGAAAATCGCCCCTGATCTGGCAGATAAAGATATCAATGATATTGTCGAAGTTGCTGTCTCAAGTGGTATTTCCGGAATTATTGTATCAAATACCACGGTCAGCCGTCCTCCAGACCTGGCAGATATTAACAAAAACGAAGTTGGAGGCTTAAGCGGAGCACCGCTCTTCGAACTTTCTACGAAAAAATTAGCGCAAACTTTTTTGGCGGCAAAAAAGCGAATACCAATTATAGGGGTTGGCGGCNTAGAAAATAGCGAAACTGCATATGCCAAAATTAAGGCNGGAGCGAGTTTGCTTCAACTTTACACTGCTTTAACCTATAAAGGACCACAACTGTTCTCTGAAATTAACAAAGGATTATCTAAATCCTTAAAGAATGATAATCTAAAGCACATTTCAGAAGCTGTTGGTATAGATGCTGANTCCTGGGCGTCCAAAGACGTATAAAACTGAAAAGGAGTGTAATCCGTGGCGAATATATTACTTATTCCACTTATTCTNCTTGCACTCTGNTCCGGGCCTATTTTCCGCATTTTAATGGAACAAAAAATCGACGAGCTTAGTTTTTTTATTTCCGTTTTATCCGTCTTTCTTATTTTAACGACGAACTTCTTCCTGCANCTAAGAAAAGCAACCGAGAAAAATACTCAGATATTTAGTGATCTTAAAGACACGAAAGAGAGCATTTCAAAGATAAAAAATAGTATATCAGAGCTGCAAAAACGACTTGATGCGTTGCCAGAAAGTGACCAAGTTGCTTCAGAATTACGGATCCTGCGCGGACTAATGAAGCAGGTCACAGCAAAAGTTGTCGAGACAAAGACCCATAACAATGACGTCTCACCGGAAACAGTATTCGATACAACNGAAGCAANTCAAACCACCGCAAAAAANNCCCGCCCACGTGAGCCTTTTCTAGATTACGACGACTCCCAAATACTCACTTTCTTGGATAAAGCGGTAAGAGAAGATCGCGTTCAGCTTTATGTGCAGCCTACAGTAAGCCTGCCCCAGAGAATTCCTGTTTTTTATGAATGTTTTTCCCGAATCACCGACGATGACAAAAATGTGATTAGACCAGAGCAGTATCTGCCTGTTTCTGACACTGCTGGCTTAACTGCGGCTTTGGATAATCTTCTTTTATTTCGTTGCATNCANCTTGTTCGCCACACGCGCCGAGAACAACCTAATATTATTTTCTTCTGTAACATTTCCAACAAGACACTTACGGATGTCGANTTTTTTACCGATTTCATTGACTTTATGGCAAGTAACACAAATCTAGCTTCAAGCCTGGTTTTTGAATTTAGTCAGCAGACTATTGAAGACAATACTTTTGAAATACAGACTAACTTAAAAAGGTTAGCTGGTTTAGGATTTCGACTAGCAGTGGACCAGTTGAAGAACCTAGACTTCGACCTCTCTAACTTATCTGGCAAGGGATTCAAATTTTTAAAGATAGACGCTCATCTTCTTCATGAACTTGCTAAAGACGATGATGCTCAGATAAATATGAACTCATTAAAGGGAGCTATGGACCGCCAGGCTATGGACTTGATCGTNGAAAAAATAGAGACAGAAGAAATGCTTCTCGAACTTCTAGATCTTAAAATTGATTTTGGTCAGGGCTACCTTTTTGGAGAGCCAAAGCCGATAAAAAAATAAACCATGTCGATTATAGAGCTAAAGTCAATTGACGAAATTTCAGAAAATTTCGAAATTTTTATTTTCGATATTTGGGGAACTATTTATGACGGAGAATCTTTATTCCCAAATGTTAAACATGTCCTAGAAAACCTTCGCCGGGAAGGAAAGTGTACTATATTCCTATCCAACTCTCCACAGATAGAAAACGTAGTCTACGAAAGGTTACAAGCACTTGGGATTGATAAAAGCCTATTTGAGGACGTGGTCACATCAGGAGGCGAAGCAAAACGTCAACTATCTGATGGTCGAAGGGCAGCGCTGGCAGCATTCTCTGGACCGGTATATCTAACTGGCCCAACCCGTTATCCAAATACAATCCCTGAAAAAAAAATTTTAGCCGAAACAACTCTTGAAAANTCGTCATGGATACTAAATGCTGGCCCNGACAAAGCGGAAGAAACACTCGACGACTATCGCGAACTTCTTCAAGAAGCAAAATCNCTTAATATCCCCATGCTATGTACGAATCCCGATAAAACCGTGNTGCATGGCACTAGGATCCACATATGCGCCGGTTATCTAGCAGAATATTACGCGTCTATCGGAGGCGATGTTTCATATATAGGAAAACCGTATAACTCTGTTTTTGAACGCTGCAAGTCTATAAGCGGCATATTGGACCACTCAAAGTACCTAATGATTGGAGATAATCTCGAGACAGACATACTCGGAGCAAACTCGTTTAATTTTAATTCCCTGCTTCTTGGCTCTGGGGTCCACAAAATTACTGACAAAACGGGATTTATCCTTGATCTTGAAGCTATTTCTATTGAGCAGGAGAGATTTACATCGTTTGCAGATTACGTAATGCCGCGCCTGAAGTAGCCACTAATCTTTAAGGCAGAAGGAAATAGGAAAACTTGACGGCTNGGCAAGAGTGGCGTATATCCTCCACCATAAATTGTAATGTTTTTAACCGCGTGACAACAAGGAGACGATCAGGTGGCTCGTCGATGTTCGATAACTGGCAAGNGCGTGATGACAGGAAACAACGTCAGTCACGCCAATAATAAAAACAAAAGGCGGTTTATTCCAAACTTACAAAATGTTTCCCTGATGAGTGAAACTTTAGGACAGAAGGTAAGCTTAAGGGTTGCTGCATCAACGATAAGAACTATCGAACACAAAGGTGGTCTAGACGCGTTTTTAAAGAACACAAAAAGCGCAAAATTGGCACCAGATGCTAGAAATCTAAAGCGCAGGATAGAGAAGGCTGAACCGGTAACATCGGGGTAAACTCAAACTTTTGTTCTCTTTTTACGCCCCTCGCCAATAACCGAAACAAAATTCGAAACCTCCCTAGCTGTTCCGAGGAACCTAGTTACAATCAAGCTATTAATAAAGACACAAACCCCTACAAGTTGGTGCGCGACNGCTAAATTGTCAGGCANGCCGTTTATAAGCGCTGAAACCCCAAGACTGAATTGTAAANCCACTAAAGCTGCGAGGCTANAAATAGCAAGTCGCGTTTGCGAGCTAATATTTGGCCTGAGACATCTAAACAGCAACCAAGCAACTGCTAGAGATGTGGTTATGGCTAATAAACGATGATTGAACTGAACAGTGGCGGGGGTTTCAAAAAAATTTCGCCACGTAACCTTCATTGTCAGATAATCTTCCGGCACAAAATTATTTCCCATAAAAGGAAAAGAATTATAAATTCGCCCTGCGTCCAGTCCAGCCACTAGTGCGCCAGCTAAAATTGTGAATAAAATCATCAAACAAACAATCTCTGCGTGAAGTACGACTGAATTATTTCTTTTAGTTTTGCTNACAATNAGTANGTCCATAGANGTCCAAACCAAAAGCCCCAAGATTAAAAATGCCATTCCAAGATGAACAGTCAGCCTGTATTGACTTACTGCCGGTTCTCCAGACAAGCCACTTTTCACCATCCACCAACCAATAAAACCCTGGGCACACCCAAGAATAGTCAACAATATTAAGTTTGATGTTAGCTGTTTTGGGACTTGCCTGAATATTAGAAAAAATATCAAGGGGATAAAGAAGACCAAACCAATCAAACGGCCCCATAACCTGTGGATATATTCCCACCAAAAAATGCCCTTGAATGCANCGAGATCCATCCAGGAATTTAGCGANATAAATTCTGGAGATTTTTTGTAAAGATCGAACACTCTCAGCCATTCTTTTTCGTTCAGAGGGGGCANCCAGCCCATCAGCGGNCGCCATTCCACCATTGACAACCCTGATCCAGTAACTCGTGTAATTCCTCCGATTATAATCATTGTTATGACCATGACTATCAAACTAGATAACCAAACAAACAGCCAGCGGTTGCCTGATGCAAAAGGCACGTTCTACTCCTATAACTACCTATTTTTGATATGGTGTTAATTATTTGAATATTCAACTAACACAAACGATCTAATTGATTAATCCAGACTCAATCTTTGATCTTTTATAACTCTCTTGTATAACTCTCTTGATAATATCCTGATTATTCGACTTTGGATGATAACTCCATGGCAAGCAGTGAAAACTTCATTTTAATTATAATAATAGGGCTATATTTAAGCGTATCGGGTTGCGCCCAGCCTGTATCCGATAACCCTGGCTTGGCGAAATTTTCAGAATATACTTTTACCACCTCTAATCACTCAGATCTAATTTGCGAGTATTATGGGACAGAGAACTTTTTAAGACATACAAAAATGCCCCACTTTACAAACCTCTCACTAATGTCGACGCCAATTAAAATTAAATGCTCTAAAGATTATCATTGGGATAAAATAATCATCCTCACACCATTAAGAACGTTCAACCTGTTAGACAGGCTTGTGTTAGGACAAAACGTCACACTCCAAAATGCGGTTTACACTAAAGCGAGCGTGGGCCGAGTTGCAGGTCTTCCAAGAAAATTACACATCGTACTGCGTCGAAATTCATTCAAGAATATAGAAGAACGCGATTTGTATTACGCTCAAGAAGCTGCTTTTGTGGAGCAGAACTGGGATAAGATATTATCAAAACTTGAAGAAAACTGCCAAAATACGAAAAGTGATACAAAGAAATTTTCGTCGAGTATCACTAGTGACGCCTGTCAGAAGGCGAAAAAACAAATTTCAAAACTTCGTA
>NZVJ01000069.1 GCA_002701455.1 Rhodospirillaceae bacterium | reverse complement strand
TCAATGTAAACAAAGGGTTTTTTAAAAATTTCACCATCGGCGTATTTCAATAAGAGTTCGCAATTGAGCTCTGAGCGAGAGAACTCAAATAAATCAATCAATTTAAAGTTTTGCGGGAATTTTTCTGTTTTATGGTATGAGTGAGATCGGAGTAAATTGTATAAATTATCGAATAATCGGAGTTTACTATATGGTAGAAAAGTCTCTAAATTTTTTTGCGATGGCGATTTTAATTTCCATAATTTTTTGTAAACCCACTTTGGGAGCTACCTGGCGAGCAAATGAGCAAAACACTGTTATGGTGGAATTACGGGAATGTGAGACCGCTGCAGAAGATGGAATATTAGTTGGCATAGAGACCGTAGAAAATACTAGTCAGTTTGTTTTTGCCGAACGGAAAATTGTGCCTCGCAGTCATGAAATACGTTATTTTCTTTACAAAGATAAGTTATGGTGGATGGGGGTTTTTGAGTGGAAGAATTCTTCTAAGGGCAACGGATTCCGCGCCGAAAGAAGGTTTTTTTGTTTTGCAGCGTCCATGGAGGAACCCTCCCTTAATTCGAGGCGGTAAACGCATTAAATTGTTGAAGTTTAAGAACTTTTTCCATGCACGATTTTGGTGCTACAAGGTGATAATGACATATTAGATATGAACGGTATAACGCTTCTTCAGCAACTCACTATTCTTCTGTCATTAATCCTTGCGATTGTTGTGCTGATTGTAATTATCGTTTATCAACAGGATCATTTTTTTCCTGAAAACAGTTTTCCGAGCGATAACGGTGTAGGAAACTTTAATTTGTATTTGTATCCAATTTGTCATTAAGGAGAGCTTAATGGCATGACCGGGCTTAGGAGGGTTAGTATGAAATCATTTTCAACAATACCGGCGGTGATTATGTTTTTCTTCTCATCTATGGTTGTCGCCGACACAGGATTAAAAGAAGTTCAGTTCAAAGATCCGTGGATAAGAACCACATCTACCGGTCATCCAATGACCGCAGGATATCTCAGTATCTTAAATAATGGTTCAGAAGATGTTGAACTTGTGACGGTTTCTTCGTCAATTGCAAAAAAAGTAGAGCTTCACGAAACTACGTTTCATAACAATATAATGAAAATGAGGCAGCTTGAGTCTGGTGTCAAAATTCCAGCTAAAGGAGCTATTCATTTTTTGCCTAAGGGACTGCATTTTATGTTCAAAGGGCTGAAGATGAAAGTTAAGGATGGGGGAAAATATAAAGTGAACTTAAAATTTAAGAATGGCGGTAAGGCGGAGGTCACAATGATAGGGAGAAAAATAGTTTCTAAAGGGGCACATAAACATCATAAACATCATAAACATCATAAACACTAATTCCCCTGGTGTGTTCTGGAACATTTATTTAAGAAGTGGAAGTTTTGTGAATTTTAAAAAGTTGAAAAATTTAACAATTTTGAATTTGTTAATCATTGGGGGATTGAGCTTCTTTTGTAATGAGGCGGTATCGCATCACACAGTGGAAGGCGGCGATTCGAAAGAAAAGAGATTCACACCTAAAGAAGAAAAATAGTCGAAGCCGGGTTTAATTCTATTAAAAACAGTTAAATGTACTGACAAGCAATAGAAATAACGAAATTCAATATTCCTTGTTTGATTAACACTAGTTAGACAGCTGTTAAGCCTTTAAAATTCTATGTTTACGAAAGAGAGGACATGCTATTTCAAGGCCTTATGTCTGAATGAATAACACCTATGTGCATTCACTTTCAGAAAAACCGTTAATTCCAGTCAAACAAGTTCTTTTATATATAATAAAATTTTTTTATTATAACGGATCACTAATATTTAGCTGGATTTTTTTAACCCATGTCCGACAGAGAAATTGCAAATATTTTGTGGCTGCGTATCAAAGGCAAGCCTATTCCAGATTTCTATACAGATGAAGACTGCGAACAAATAATTTATAGGTACTGGCACAAGTGTATGGAAGGTTAGAAAACAGTCTTTGGTTTTTAGGTGCTTGAAGCTCTCCAACGTGCTCGCAAGCACTTTTCANCTTCTAAATACTATGGCGNATTNGAAAAAGATTTGCGAATAGATAAAAAGCTGTTCCATTCAGCTCACTAAANTAAAACTGCTGACATTTTCGTCATCTTAGGTCCAAGAATTTTTTACGTATTGCTTTCTTGGGACCAATTGCAAACTAGATATCTGTGCTCATAGGGGAGTTAACGAATAAACAATGTGCTCATCAACGTAGTCGGCTGTCATCCGCTTGAATTCTGGGTCTGTCATCATCCCCTCCATAGCCGCTTTATTCACCTCAAAAAGAGTGATTACTGCTGTGCTTTCATTTACCTGACCGACCAAGGTCCGGCTTTCATCACAAATATTAGACCTATTATCAGCATCTTTTAAAAAAAGATTATGCCAANCCTGATAGGAGGATTTGAGTTTGACAATTACGTGGACATCCATTTTCAACTCCCGTTCTATTTATGACATATACTAATAATTATATAGGTTTTGTTACGATAAAAAAACCAAAGGAGCGCTTTAATGTATATTTATGCACTTATTATGCTAATCGCGGGGATCTGTGTTCCTATACTTGCAGTACTTAACGCGGGCCTGGGAAAGGAATTAGGTTCAGCACCCGCCGCTTGCGTAATTTTGAGTTTAGTGGCACTGGTTACGAGCGCCGTTATATTACTTGCCACAGGTCCTCAAGCCATACTCAATACATTCAGCAGCAGCAAACACCTATTTTTTGGCGGCGTTCTTTTTATCGTATATATTTTATCAATAACTTTTATNGCCCCCAAATTTGGACTNGGNAACGCGATTTTTTTNATTTTANTGGGCCAAATTCTTAGTGCNNCTATAATTGANCACTTCGGGTTGTTTGGAGCGATAAGTCAATCNCTGTCATATCAAAGNATAACNGGCATTTTTATTATGGTATTAGGTATTTGGCTGACGCAAAACAATAGCGCATGATTATAGACTAATGTTTGACGATCATANCTAGGTTCTAAAGAAGAAATGGGGTCTCNATAATGAATAATGCAGAAGCGGCAATTCTGGAACACCACGAAGCAATAAACAAGCAAGATACCGATGGATATCTAGAAACCATAAAATTTCCATTCACTTACCAAAACTTCAATGGAGTAGCTCTAACTGCAGAAACACTCGATGACTATAAAAAGCGACTTGAGATGCCATGGGAAATAATAAAAAGGACGGAGAAGGAATGGGCGCATTCATCTTTAGATCTCGTGGAAGAGATTGCCCGNTCTGAGTCCTCCGTGGTCTTTAAAATANCTGCCAGCAGAATTAACACTTCAGGCAAAACCGACATAACAATTCATGCGATTTGGATNGCAGTGAAAACTGATGGAAGCTGGGGTATTCAATTTAGGCACAATTTAGGTAAGCCGGTTATTCAGAAAGCGTAACAAGTTACAAACGGACTTTGGTTTAACTCCACCGGATTGTATCACTAACATCATTTGCGGTTAATAAAGTCGTTGTGTAAACATTTGTCCAGCTGCATAAATCGTAACGTTTACTTAGNTTNCTTCGNACTTCTTTTTCCTCATCGGTTAGTGGAATTTTCGACCTTTCCCACATAGCNAGNTTTGGGCGTCGNGTAAGCAAAAGTGTTTTTATATTNTCATTCACTTTGTNACATANTNTCCAAAGCCCAATAATTTCCGAGTCATAGTTTTTTTCAAAATTTGGCCAAGCTTCAACACACAAATGAATAAATTCATCGAAATATTCCTTTGGGGTTTCAAACCACCTAAAGGCNTAATTACCCTGCGTTACAGGCGGGATTGGAGATTCAGGTCTAACCGTGGGAACCATGATGTTTGTTTCAAAGTTTTTAATAGAATTGATGCTTCTAAACACTTGGTTTAAAGTTTCATCAATTGCTTCGGCGCTTGGCCAGAGAGAGATAATNGTGATCGTATCCCTGGGCAATCCAATTTGACTGCGCCATATTCCGTAAAGCTTTGCGTCGTTGCTCGTGTTAATAAAAATATCAGCAGATGCTATTTTTGTTGCCGTTGCATCCCATGTTCTTGGTGAACAGTGAATTCGACTATGGACGTATAACCGCAATTTAATACCGTTAAAAAAAAANTTTTGTTGTGCAAAAAGTTATTGCACAGAAACTTAATCCATTTTTGGATTAAACTCCAAGAAAAGCGGATAATGGAGCTCATAATTTTATTAATGATGGGTTGGCGTTTCTGGAAGCGTGCGATCGGATGATTTGCCAAAGCAGAGATAATAACTTATTAGCCCAATACTTAACGGTGTAAGCGCGAATAAGAAACACCAAATGATTATAGCTACGTTCATAATCAACAGTTAAATGATATAATTATTCTTGTCTGCCGTTAAAAACTCATAGTGGGACTAGCAATTATGCATCACCCTTCTGCACTAGCAGTTTCAATTAAAGAGAGCTTTTAGTGGATAGCCTGAAAAAAGTGCTGACGTTAGTGTTGTTTTTTTGAATTTTAATAGAAATAATTTGTTCACTTGGTGAAAATCGATGTTTATATTTTGGGAATTGGTGATATTTGGCGCTGTTTTACCGTTTTGTATATATAGACTTTTAACAAAAAGGCTTGGTTTAATTAGATATCCTTTATCTGCGCTGATCTCTTTTACTGGGTGGTATCTCATACAGAAGGCAATATTAAGTATAAACTAATCATGGNNTTCGNAATAAATAGGAAGAACTTTGTTTACATATAAGATACTAACTCGATTACNGCGCCAAAAGCTGCAAAAGTGGCGAGAATAATAAGTATAGCTTCCATGACTACTCCAATTTTAATGTTATTTAAATTTTATTAGAAAAGAACAAAAGCTTGCAATGAAGATAAGAAAAAAAATTTTGTGTCCAGAAAAAACATGTTTTAACTTTTCATATATTTCGCTGAAAATAAAATTTTAAATTTTAATCCTATCACTTTATTTTTATGTCTGATGATACTAATAAATTTTNAAAATTNNTATTCTANAAGGGTAAATTATAAATGAAACTTTTTGGCGGTTANGGATCTCCTTTCACCAGACGGGTTGGTGTTACNTTATTAATGTATAAGCTAGAATTTGAGCATGTTGCATTGCGCTCAAGTATTCCTGAGGAACTTGAGGAATTAAAAAGATTAAATCCCTTAGCGCGTGTTCCAGCACTTCAAACTGATGAAGGAATGGTCTTTGTCGATAGCGCTACTATTTTAGATCATCTGGACCAATTAAAAGGTACGGAGGGGCAGTTAATGCCAGCTACCGGTTTGTTTCGGACAAAAATGCTAAATTTAATCGGAATAGCAGCAGGCGCTGCAGAAAAATCGGTTGCTTGCTATTATGAAGAAGGTATTAATGCAAAACGGCCGGCGGATAAAGTTTACCGGCCTTGGGTGGATCGAATGTATGAGCAAACTAAGGACGCCCTCGATGCCCTGGAAAATATGGTTGAGGGATCGTGGATGATGGGAAACTCAATAACGCAGGCGGATATCTCTATTGTTTGCTTTTGGGATTTCATTATTAAAAACCGACCGCCAACGGCGCCCAAAATAGAATGTCCAAAGCTGGAAGAGATATCAAAGGTATCAAATGCTATGAAGGAATTTTCGGCGACAATACCAGCATGATCTGAGAAAGAGCTTAGAAAAAATATCAAAACTAAAAGTTTTATTTTGACTAAGCTGCTTATTTTCAAGAATTGCTTCTTATCACAAACAGATTTTCGTTCCCGCCCGTGCCTGAAAACGGTGTCCATAGCAGTTGAGCGTTGGTCGCGTGGCGGTAATACAAAAGGCATGATTTTGTCGGGCTGGATTGATGATTGGAGCGCCTTAGCAATCCCGTCAAAGCATTGCTGTAATGTAATTGTAACAAAGATCATAATGACAAATTTTTTGCACTGGTCTTTAATAAATTCAGTCTTTTTATTAATTACCTTTCTCATCTTTATTTCGGGAATATCGTTATGGCTAATTTTTTTGTTGTTTCACGTGCAAAACCTAAATCAGGGTATGCTTCTACTGGTTTAAAACACCTAAAAACGCTTGCCGAATTTTCAAAGGCAAATGGTGCAGTTCATGCCGAGGTTGGTATGATTCAAACTGGCCTCAACGTAGGTTCGCTGGTTGCATTACAATTTTTTGAAAAGATGGCTGGTATTGAAGATATTTATGATAAGCTTCTAACGCAACCAACTTACGAAGAGTTGTTTAATACTGGAAACTTGGAATTAACTGGGCGAGCAATTGGCCGAATTCATCATCGGGATTCAGTATCTTCCGATAACCCAAAATATATTGTCTTAACAAAGTTTAGCTCTAAGACTGAAATGCTTACCGAGGCCAAACAAGTAATGGATATATTTTTAAAAAATGGCGCCCTGTCGTGCGGCTACGCTACGTTCGGCGCGGGGGACTCAGCTGGTGCAAGAATAATGGGAGTTCGGTATCCTTCGCTCGACTCTATTCAAACAGCCTACGAGGCAGCGAGATCCAGTGATGTCTATGCTTCTGCTTTGTCTGACGTAGAATTACATTTTCGAAACTTGGTCCGACTGGGTTAGGACGACACCGTAAATTTAGTTTAAGTGAATTTACTATGTTAGACATCTAGTGAAAAGCCATTTAGCTTGAGCTTACAAAGCTGAGATATAACTGGGCACATAACAAGCTTTCTTTGAATACAAGAGAGTGAGTATTATCTCATTCTCTTTCAAAGCTATTTTTAGGATTAGAATTGTGGCGGGATTTATCAATACGGTAAGATTCTTGGTTAAAGAGGAATGCGTAGACGAATTTGTACGACGACACCACGAACCCGATGGGATAGACCAACAAGGTATTGGCATAAAACAGTAGATAACCCAAACAGGCGATAGGACGCTCACCTGGATTGGACTATTTGAGTCAGAGGATGCGATAGCTGATGTCAGACCGCATTTAGCAGCCCAGTTGTATAAATTCAGAGAATTACTTGAAGAAATATCTCCGGAATTAGGTTTAACAGATCCTTCTTCCGAGGAGGTTGTTTGGAGCAACTAGTGTTGCTTACTTGACGTTTTAACGTCTCTTCAGCACAGTAGTTGTGCTGTTAAGTAATAGAAGCTTTAGAGTTTATTTGATCTAAGAGGACCATAATTTGTGATGCGAAAAAGATAAATATTTTGATCTTTTAAATTTAATGGAGACAGTCATGCGTTTTCTAGTTCTGGGTGCAGGAGCTTTGGGAGGTTATTATGGCGGACTGCTGCAAAAAGGCGGGGCTGATGTAACTTTTCTTTTGCGTCCAAACACTGCGCGCAAATTAGCTTCTAACGGATTGCGTATGCAACTGGAAGACGGCCTTTATGCGGCACCCATCAATATAAATACGGTGCATGATCTGAGTGAAAGCTTTGATGTGATCATTCTAACTTGTAAATCATATGATCTTCATGATGCCTTGGAAGCGATAAGTCCTGCTGTGGGATCGAAAAGTGCCATTCTTCCAATTTTGAATGGTGTAAATCATATTGAATTACTTGCCGACCGCTTTGGTGAGGAAAAAATTTTAGGAGGAGTAACACAGTTTCTTGTAAATCAAGACGAAGACGGAACTATACGGCCTACTTTTCATGGATCGGGTGGACAAAAGACGCTATTTGGCGAAGTAACGGGCGGAAGCTCTAAAAGATGTGACGCAATTCTTAAAGCTATGAGGATTAATATGCCGGACGCTGTAATATCGGAAGATATTATGGAGGAACTTTGGATGAAAGTTAGTGGGGCTGGGCCTTCATTTGCCGTAGCAGCTCTTTTACAAAATAGAGCAGGCAGAGTTGCAGAAACTGAAATGGGACGCAGCGTAGTGTCCGCCATATACGAAGAGAGCGCTTTAGTTTGTTCCGCTGAAGGATATCCCCCTGCAGACGGAGTAAAAACCATTTTGGTTGAAAACCTTTGGGGTCAGAAGGGGTCCGACTATGGGCCGTCACTTCTTGCTGATATTGAGAATAAACGCAAAACAGAAGGACAACATGTTATAGGCGATTTGGTTCGACGCGGAAAAAAACATAATTTGCGTACACCATTGCTTGAGGCGGCATTGTGTAAAATAGAGTTATATGAAAACGGTCTCCCAAATGCATGAGGTTTGTCCAGCTAAATCTTTTTTAATATACCTTTATTTCTAAAAGTAATTTTCAATGATCTGTTCGACAAGGGGTAAAGCTATGGCGCAGCAATATACTGGAAAATGTCAATGTGGGGCTGTCAATTACAGTTTATTAAGTTCTCCTAAAACAACACACGCATGCCATTGTTTTGATTGTCAAAAACGTACCGGGAGCGCGTTTGGGATCTCAATGATTGTAGCCGAGGATGATTTGTTTTTAACCGGAGAACTCAAATCTTTCGAGAGAATAGCTGATAGCGGATTCAAATTGACACAGTTCTTTTGTCCCAACTGCGGAAATCCAATTTACGCTTTAAATGAAAGACGGCCAAAACATGTTGTATTGTTTCCTGGTACTTTCAATGACACGAGTTGGTTTGAAATGGAGAGAGTGATCTGGAAAAGCAGGGCTCAAGCATGGTGTCCAATACCAGATGGGGTTGAAGTTTTTCAGGAATCGCAACCTTTTTAAGCTCGATTATAAGAAGTAAATAAACTTGCCAATTAACGACGATGCCCTTGTGTTTTTTGGAAAATAATAACTGGTGTATCAATTATTTGACATGAACAAAGAAAATAGAACCATTAGATTGTTAAAGTCATTCTGTATCGGGATTGTTATTACGTTTGTTGGGATTATTTTTGGTATTATGCTGATGTTGTTGTAATTCGACTATATGACTTAAAAATTACAAGTAGCGCTCATATATGGAGCAGCAGTTTTCTAATACTTTCCAGATTCTGAAGCTAAAGATCCTATATTTTTTCACCTAACAACAACCGCAGCTCTTGTTCTGAGATTGTTTTGGAGTCTTTGGAATTGCTCGTTGTGCTTTCAATTTTTAAAGTTTGCTTTCTTGCTCAACGAGTACCTCTGCTTTCTTAGAAAATTTATATTCCAAGTAGTCGTATAAATTCGAAAAACCTAGTTTGGCGGCGCGTTTTTCTTCGTACGTACGTCGACCTCCGAGGTTTGCTATATAGTTTTTATCTCAAGATTTTCCATAACACTAGAATAAGCTAAATCTGCTTGATTATTCAAGAAATATAATAGTTTGATATAAAGCTTCCATAAACTGATTATCAAATTTTTAACGATGCCTATTTTTTCGTTTCCGACTTGATGATTTATAGAGTATCTAACGGCTAACTTTTTATGTCCTTAGCTAACAATTGCAATTCCTAATGCATCTT
>NZVJ01000068.1 GCA_002701455.1 Rhodospirillaceae bacterium | reverse complement strand
AAGCTGTTATCCCTTCAGCGTGGTCTGACGTCATCATACTATCCGCCATTCGTTCGGCTTCCATTTGAAGTTGGGATTCCATCGATAAATGGTTTGTTTGATTGAATAGCTTTTTCGCATTTGCATAAGCAATAGTGGGGCCACTAGCCAGTCGTTTTGCCAACTTAAAAGTTTCGGTATCTAATTCTTGGTCTGGAACCACCCAATTTACAATGCCCAATTCTTTGGCTTTCTCAGAGGAAAAACGATCCCCAAGAAACGCAAGCTCCATCTGCTGTTTCATTCCTAATGTCCGACCAAGAAAATAAGAAGAACCTCCGTCTGGGCTTGCTCCGATATGGCAGTATGCAAGGGTAAAAAAAGAATCTTTGCTAGCAATCGCCAAATCGCAGGCTGCAACCAAGCCGATACCAAAACCGGCCGCTGCTCCTCTGATGCTAGCGATTACAGGTTTCCCCATTCTTCTTATTGCGAGGATAGGTAGGTGGAGTAGATGGATCCCCTCTAAGATTAGCTTCCGGCGTTCTGCTTCATCCAAACCGAGGCGATTAATCATGCTGCGAATATCACCTCCTGACATAAAATGATCCCCAGCACCCGTGATAACGATGCATCGAGCATCATTGTTAAACTCTAGCGAGGCGATAATTTCCCTGAATGATGTTCTTAGTTCGGGGGTAAGTGCATTTCGAACTTCGGGCTGGTTTAAAGTTACAGTTGCGACTCCATCTTCAATCTTAAGCAGGACACTATCTGAAGACATATTTTAAATCTTTCCCTTCTTACATTAAATTTGATACATGAATGGTTAGCTAATCACAAAAAATCTCTTAGCATACTTACAAGTGGCTCATCAGCAGGAGGCATATCAAAATCTCTTAGTTTTTTTGGCCGAACCCAGAGCACTTCTTGTGATTCTAAAGGCAGAATATTACCCCACCAGCGTCTACATATGAATAATGGCATAAGAAGATGGAATTTTTCATATTGGTGGCTGGCAAAGCTAAGAGGTGCTAGGCAACTTCCCTTCGTTTCAATATTTAATTCTTCTTTAAGTTCCCGGATAAGAGCTTGTTCAGGCGTTTCTCCCTCTTCAATTTTGCCACCAGGGAATTCCCAGAGACCAGCCATTTCTTTTCCGTTAGGACGCTTTGTGATTAAAACTCTTCCATCAGCGTCAATGAGAGCACCCGCCACAACAATGACGAGGGGCATTTTTAAAAGTGTTTGTGTCACGTCCTAAACCAAGAATAGGGTTAAAAAATTAATAATCTAAATTTTTGCTGTTTTAAACTTTTTTCCTCAGCTCCTGTAGTCTGCGTTTATATCTATGTAGCCGTGCGTTAAGTCGCAAGCCCAGACGGTACTGCTACCATTACCGACACCGACATCAACTGTAATTTGAATTTCTCTGCCTTGAAGATGCTCTGTAACGGGGGTCTCACTGTAGCTCTCCACTACAGCCCCCTTTTCAGCAATAGTTGTTTTGCCGAAGCGAACGGATATCTTATCTCGGTCAGCCTTTTCTCCAGATTTCCCAACCGCCATCACCACCCTTCCCCAATTTGCATCGCTCCCTGCTATAGCAGTTTTTACAAGTGGTGAATTTGCTATTGAGAGCCCAATCCTATGGGCAGACTTTTTAGAAATTGCTCCAGTTACATCAATTTGGATAAGTTTTTGTGCACCCTCTCCATCGCAAACGATTTGTTTTGCTAAGTCTAACATCACAGATCGGAGGGCCAACTCGAAGTCTTTAAGAGAGGGATCATCAGCGGAAGCTGGTTTCGGTGATTGTGCTGCACCCGTTGCAAACAAAAGAAGCGTATCGCTAGTTGATGCATCACTATCAACCGTAATTGCATTAAATGTATTTGTAACGTTCCTAGATAATAGAGATTGTAAGATATCGGAAGGAATATTAGCGTCCGTAAAGATAAAGCTCAACATGGTGGCCATATCCGGGGCGATCATGCCCGACCCTTTGGCGATACCAGCAATTCGGATTTTTTTATTTCCGATTATAGCATCGCTATAAGCGCCCTTGGAAAACGTGTCAGTCGTTGTAATTGCTGTGGCGGCCTTATTCCAATTTCTCTCTTTTAGGTTCTCTGACATCTTTGGAATTTTTTTGATTATCTTTCTATAATCTAATATTTCACCAATTACCCCGGTTGATGCCATAAAAACTGAATTAATTGGGCATTTAAGAGTTGCTGATACGGCCCTTGCTATTTCCTCTACTGCCGCTTCACCTTCCCTCCCCGTATAAACGTTAGCGTTACCCGAATTTACAAAAAGGGCCTGAGCTTTACCTTTTGGCAATTTATTTCTGCACCAAACTACCGGGCATCCTGGAACCGATGATTTTGTCAAAACGCCTGCGATTGAGGTGTTCGATTTTAACTTAACGAGTAGTAGGTCCGGTCTCCCTTTGTATTTTAATCCGGAAAGACTTGTGGACATAGAGACACCTTTTACCTCGGGTATTCGCGGGAAATTTTTGGGGGCTAAGGGTGACTTCTTTAAATCCATGGCAAAAATCCAACGTTGTAACAGGAGTTTCCTATATCAACTATTCTCTATCAGCTAATTTTTGGCTGATTTTCCACTAATGTCAAAACGTTCTATTTCTGCATTTCCTCTTAATTTTTCTAAAAGTCCTGCCAATAGGGTTTGGCTCAGCTTTGACGCTAATTGGCCTCGTGCCTCATCAAAGGAAGGCGGCGCTGCCTTTTTACGATCTTCCACTAAAATAATATGCCAGCCAAACTGAGTTTTTACGGGTCTATCTACTATTTGCCCGGGCTTTAATTTGAAAGCCGCCTCAGAAAACTCTGGAACCATCTGGCCTCTAGTAAACCAACCCAAATCCCCGCCAGATGATGCTGAAGGCCCTGTTGAGTGTTTGGCAGCAGTTCCTGAAAACTCAGCTCCGTCTTTTAGGGCTTTGATAAGTTTAATAGCCTTATCCTCGTCGTTTAAAAGAATATGTCGCGCCTTAACCTCTTCCTCGCCTGCCATCTCAGATTTAGTTTCGGCATATAATTTCCGAAGTGCGGTTTCAGTAATTTGTGAGCTAATTGTTTTCTTAAGAAAAACTTCTGAAATGATTTGTCCCTCGATTTCTTTAAGTCGTTTTTTAACCTCCGAGTCTGTCGAAAACCCTTTTTTAATGCCAGCGTTCCTTACAAGTCTAGCGTCAATCGCTCGCGAAAGCAGTGAGGGGAATACGGTATCTAGCGATAATTTCTGATATTCTCTGGGCATTTGTTTGGCCATTTCGAGTATCTCAGACAAATAAATATTTTCACCATCTACTTTCGCAACGAGTTTTTTTTCTGCATTCTTTAAGAATTCGTTGGCAGTTGAGGGCGTTTGCGCCATAGCTGACCCACAGCAAAAAATGCCCAGAATAATGCTGAATTTGAACAACTGTTTGAAGAAATTAATTTCAAAACTGCTTATCATCGCCTCGACCTTTAACTATAGTTTTTTATGTATGCAATTTGAAGGTAAAACAAAATAGACTGTTTCATATATCAGTAGTTCTCACAAGTTTCCAAATTAGGTGGATAACATTAACGGATCGTAGCTAGCCATAGCTGACATAAAAGTTTTTTCTTGTTGTGCCGTATAGTAAACACCACATTGACAGGGAGAGTTGCAGAGCGTATTGCTGACGTCACTTGAGAGAAACAACGCGATAGCTCCGAAATTAGTAATAGGACATGGCCATGCTAGGTGCTTTAGCAAAAACATTATTTGGTTCCGAAAATGAGCGGGTACTTAAAAGGATGCAAGCATCGGTTGATGCTATCAATGCGTTAGAGCCAGAATTGGAAGCGTTAAGCGACGAAGAACTTGCAGCTAGGACGACTTGGTTTAGGAGCAGAATTGAAAATGGAGAAAGCATTGACGACCTATTGGTAGATGCATTCGCGACGGTAAGAGAAGGCTCAAAACGTACTTTAGGACAACGTCATTTCGATGTTCAGCTATTGGGTGGCATCGTTCTCCACGAAGGTAAGATTGCCGAAATGAAAACTGGTGAGGGTAAAACACTCGTTGCTACTCTTGCTGTTTACCTTAATGCCTTAAAGGGTAGAGGTGTTCATGTCGTAACAGTCAATGATTATCTGGCTCAAAGAGATTCGGCATGGATGGGAGCAATTTATCAATTTTTGGGTCTTTCTGTTGGAGTAATCGTTCAGGGTTTGTCCGATGAAGAGCGTCAGACGGCATACCGTGCCGATGTCACTTATGGAACAAATAATGAATTTGGTTTTGATTATTTAAGAGATAATATGAAGTTTCGTCTCGAAGACATGTGTCAGAGAGATTTTGAATTTGCGATCGTCGATGAAGTCGACTCTATCCTAATAGATGAAGCCAGAACCCCTTTGATTATCTCAGGCCCCGCGGAAGATAGTTCGGACCTTTATCGTAATGTTAACGAGTTAATTCCAGCCCTCTCAGATACCGATTATGAAAAAGATGAAAAGCAGCGAACGGTTATGCTAACTGAAGCGGGCACTGAGAGAATAGAACAACTTTTGGAAGAAAAGGGGTTGGTATCGGGTGAGGGCATGTACGATTCTCAGAATATTTCTGTGGTTCATCATGTCAACCAGGCATTAAGGGCGCATAAACTATTTTCGCGTGATGTCGATTATATGGTGAAGAACGATATGGTTGTTATAATCGATGAATTTACAGGTCGAGCTATGGAAGGGCGACGGTATTCTGATGGGCTGCATCAAGCTCTTGAAGCAAAGGAGACCGTGACCATACAGAATGAAAACCAGACATTAGCATCCATTACGTTTCAAAATTATTTCAGGCTTTTCCCAAAATTGGCAGGTATGACAGGAACTGCAATGACAGAAGCATCGGAATTTGCAGAGATTTACTCACTTGATGTCGTCGAGATCCCAACAAATACAAGAGTAAATAGGCAAGATGAAGACGATGAAGTTTACAGAACCGAAGATGAGAAATGGTCTGCTATTATCGACCTTATAGAAGACTGTAAAAGCCGTGGTCAACCCTCGCTCGTTGGGACGGTTTCGATAGAAAAATCAGAATTGTTATCTAATTTACTCAAAAAAAAGCGGATAGAACACCAGGTGCTCAACGCGAGATTCCATGAGCAAGAGGCACAGATTATCGCTCAGGCTGGTGTTTCAGGCGCTGTCACAATTGCAACTAATATGGCTGGGCGAGGGACGGATATACAACTTGGCGGGCACGCTGAAATGCGTATTCACAACGAGATAAACGGGACCGACGCGGGCCAAGAAGACAAAATTAGATCTGAAATAGATGAAGAAAAAAATAAAGTTATTGGCGCCAACGGACTCTATGTAATTGGTACAGAGAGGCATGAAAGTCGGCGTATAGACAATCAATTAAGAGGCCGATCAGGGAGACAGGGGGACCCTGGTGCATCTAAGTTTTTTCTATCCTTGGAGGATGACCTTATGAGAATATTTGGGTCAGAGCGAATGGATGGAATGCTTAAAAAACTTGGGTTGGAAGAGGGAGAAGCTATAATTCATCCCTGGATAAATAAAGCGCTTGAAAAGGCGCAACAGAAAGTTGAAGCACGAAATTTTGATATCCGAAAACAACTTTTAAAATATGATGACGTAATGAACGACCAAAGGAAGGTCATTTATGAGCAGCGCAGAGATATTATGAAAGCTGAGGATGTAAATGCGACTGTCATCGATATGCGACATGAGGTAATCGAATCTTTAGTCACGAAGACAATTCCTCCGGGCACATACAAGGAACAATGGGATTTAGATACTTTGGCAGAAGAAGCTGCTAGTACCCTGAACTTAGAAGAGAATATATCAAAATGGGCTGACGAAGAAGGGGTTGCTGACCAAGAGATATTGGAACGGCTTGTCGAAGCGTCAAATCGGAGGCTGGCAGAAAAAGCAGCCAATTATGGCTCAGAATTATTTCGAATGGCTGAGAAAAGTATTTTGTTGCAGGTAATTGATCAGCAATGGAAAGAGCATCTTCTGGCACTTGATCACTTGAGACAGGGGATCAACCTTAGGGCATATGCGCAGCGAGATCCTCTAAATGAATACAAGCGTGAGGCGTTTAATTTGTTCGACGAGATGCTNGCAAGTGTGCGGCATACGATAACAGGNGCTCTCTCNAATTTGGAAATTCAGNTCGATGGNGAAGAGNCGGACGGTCAACAATCTCCCGCTGAAAGTTATGACGAAGGGAAAGTTAGCAAAGGCCACAAGCGCCTAATAAATGCAACAAGCCAGGAACTAGACCCAAATGATCCTTCAACTTGGGGAAAAGTACCCCGGAATGCTCCGTGCCCCTGTGGAAGCGGACGTAAATATAAACACTGCCACGGTAAGCTATAACGCACGAAACTCTATACTCTTCGCTAGTTTGCCCTATTGACATTGTTAAAGTATCGTCGATTGGTAGTCGAGCCGTGCCATGGTTCAGCATTGGCGTTTTGTGGTGGATGGCGGGCAGATTTACAAAGTAAGTTTTTTGCGTAAAAGGAGGGAAGGTGATGAAAAATTTTATAAATATTCCAAAGATGGAGGGCAAATCATCTCGTCAAGCCCACGCAGACCTCCCAAATGATACTTTCGAACGCGAAATGAGTAAGGAAGGCTTTTTTGGTCCGTCGGCGCATATTTATCATAGAAATCCACCAACAGGATGGATCGATTGGGATGGACCGCTTCGTCCTCGTGCATTTAATCTAAACAACCTAACCCAAAACGTCGATTGTCCATGGAATAGTGTGGAGCTGTTGTTCAACGAGAACTGCAGAATTGCGATGTGGCGAGCAAGTAAAAGTATGAAGCATCTAGTTAGAAATGCTGATGGTGATCAATTATTGTTTATTCATTCTGGGTCAGGAGAGCTTTACTCTGATTTTGGCCGTTTTGAAATTATAGCCGGGGATTATGTCTTGCTCCCAAGAGGAACTATGTGGAGGGTTCAATTTGGGAGCCCAATCGATATTCTCTTAATAGAATCTACCAACGCCGGTTTTTCTCTGCCCGACAAGGGGATAGTGGGAACTCATGCGTTTTTTGATCCTGCAATGCTTGATACGCCCTTGATCGATAAAAAGTTTCTTGATCAACAGACAGCAGTCGGAGCCAGTGAGCGCTGGCAGGTGAGGATAAAGCGTAAAAATAATATTTCTACCGTTACCTATCCTTATAATCCTTTGGATGCTGTGGGTTGGCATGGTTCTTTGATGCCGGTAAAAATCAATGTCAAAGAGTTTAGACCGCTGATGAGCCATCGCTATCACTTACCACCTTCGGCTCACACCACTTTTGTGAGCGAACGCTTTGTTGTTTGTACGTTCTGCCCCCGGCCTTTTGAAAAAGATCCAGGTGCNTTGAAAGTGCCTTTTTTTCATAATAACGATGATTACGACGAAGTCCTTTTTTATCANGCGGGAGATTTTTTTAGCCGAGATAATATAGATGCTGGCATGATGACATTTCACCCAGCTGGCTTCACACATGGGCCTCACCCTAAGGCTCTAAACAATATGCTTAAACCAAAAAAAGCCGAAACAGATGAATACGCATTAATGATTGATACGAGAGATGGTTTAACGGTGGCGGATCTTCCAAACAATATAGAAGACGATAGTTATCTTTTTTCCTGGCTTGATCAAGACGAGGAAATTAAATGAAGTTGGGTTCTCTTTCTAACGATCTTCGCGACGGTTGTCCGGTTTTAGTCGATCAAAACCTTAACTTTATGGTTCGAGTAGATAACTTGGTAAAAAATTGGCAACTAGCCATAGAAAACTGGTCTATAGTTGCGCCCGCACTTAGAGAAATATACGAAAAACTAAACGGGGGACTTATCGAAGGTGCCATTCCATTTGACACTAGCCTTTTAAGTGCGCCATTCCCAAGAGCATACCAATGGTTAGATGGCTCCGCTTACGTAACCCATGTAGAATTATTAAGAAAAGCCCGTGGTGTTGAACTTCCAGAAAATTTTTGGACGGACCCTTTGATGTACCAAGGCGGGTCAGATCATTTTCTTGGACCTCGCGACCCAATTAGAATTAAAGATATTGCATGGGGTGTGGACTTTGAAGGGGAACTAGCAGTAGTTGTTGATGATGTGCCGCTAGGGGTTTCGGAAAATCAGGCCGAGCAACATATTCAGATGATCTTATTGGTAAACGATATTAGTCTCCGTAATTTAATACCGGAAGAATTGGCCAAGGGTTTTGGGTTTGTTCACGGCAAACCTCCAAGCGCATTTGGTCCGGTAGCGGTAACGACGGATATGATTGGCGAAAGTTGGAGAGACGGAAAGGTGAATCTCCCCCTATCGATTGAATTAAATGGGAAAAAAGTCGGAAACGTAAATGCTGGTGTGGATATGACCTTTAGTTTCCCGGAATTGATTGCCCATGCGGCAAAAACAAGATCACTCCGTGCTGGTACTATTATAGGTTCTGGTACAATCTCTAATTCTGACCAACAGCACGGTTACTCATGTCTGGCTGAAATTAGGATGCTTGAGACCATTAGTAAGGGTAAACCCGAAACTCCATTCCTGCAATTTGGGGACAAAATTAAGATGGAAATGTTAAGCTCAGAAGGTCAATCAATATTTGGAGCTCTCGAGCAGACCATCGAGAAGTGTTGATAAAGTATACGGACTATTGCGGTTTTTTCATCGATTAGTGAAGCTGCTGTTCATCCGTTTTATGGCGTTCAAGAAACGCGGTAGCCATCTCTCTATGGTGGTCGTGAATACTATCAAGGTAGCACTTAGCTTGATCTGCCTCGGATATAGGCATCCCATCTTCAAGTTCTTCTAGCATACATGTAGTTCCTAAAAGAAGTAGGCTGTCATATTCTTCCTCAGATAATTCAGGAACTATTGCAAGAAAATTGTCGGCGAAGGATCCAGAAAACCGAGTTATAGCGCGACGTTTTAATTTCCAAGACAATTTCCCCAATGATGCGGCCCATTCCTGGATGGCTAATTGTATTTCTTTGGGGAGCGATGATCTCAAATTCTCAAGACTATCGACCGTATTTAGGCTATGGAATTGTTCCGTTATTGTATTTGCGGGATGATTATCCTCGGACGGGTTCAGACCCGTCTGGTGATTTAACCGAGAAATGGTAGTTTCCAGCGGGATCGTTTGGTACTTTTTGTCATTTTTTTTCATTTTGAGCTCCAAGCGGTACTATCAGTATGATCTATAAGCAAAAAATGTGCCATTTTAATGGTGAAGATAGTGGTTCAGCTTCTCAAAATAGTTATCTGGCTTTTTTAAAGGAAAGTTAATTAGTACTTAAATTACATATTTTCCAGGAATTTCATAAAACCGGCGAATTAATTTGACTTATTGAGGTTTGGAACTATTTATACCATCGGGTCACCGCTTCCCACCTAGCGGTATATATGTAATAAGGAAATGTGGCATGAAGCCTACGGCTATGCCGGCGAATCCGATGTTTTCGTCGGGGCCCTGTGCAAAGCGTCCAGGTTGGTCTACGTCAATTTTCGAATCAGCTGTTTTGGGACGATCGCACAGGTCACTGCCTGCAAAAAACAAGCTGAAACATCTAATAGACAGAACAGCGTCACTTCTCGAGCTCCCGGGTGATTGGAGTCTCGGTATTGTACCTGCCTCCGACACTGGCGCCTTTGAGATGGGAATGTGGTCGTTGTTGGGTGCTCGCGGAGTTGACGTGCTTGTATGGGAAAGTTTTAGCCGTGGATGGGCAAGCGACATAACCAATGAGCTGCGACTTACGGATAGTCGAATACTTAAGGCTGATTACGGAGAATTACCAAAACTCGAAGATGTCGATTTTTCAAGAGATGTTGTTTTTGCTTGGAATGGTACGACCTCAGGAGTTCGAGTTCCTAACGCTGATTGGATACCAGAAAATCGTGAGGGACTAACATTATGTGACGCTACAAGTGCTGTTTTTGCCCAGGATTTACAATGGAACAAGCTCGACTTTGTTACATTCTCTTGGCAAAAAGTACTTGGTGGCGAGGCAGGTTTTGGCATGGTTATATTAGGACCAAGAGCAGTGATTAGGTTGGAAGAGCATTCGCCTCAATGGCCTATTCCAAAAATCTTTAGGCTGGCAAAAAATGGAAAGTTAATTGAAACACTATTTCAGGGAGAGACAATTAACACCCCGTCTATGCTTTGTGTAGAAGACGCGCTAGATGCTGTAAATTGGATAGAAAGTATTGGAGGGCTGCAGGCTTCGATAGACAGGTGTGATGAAAACTTACTAACCGTAACTGATTGGGTGGAGAATAGTAATTGGGTTAGTTTTCTGGCGGATGATAAAAAAAATAGATCTAATACATCAGTTTGCCTGAAAATTATCGACCCATGGTTTCTAAATCTTCAAAATGATCACCAGGGTGCAATACCTGAACAGATAAGTGAATTGCTGGAAAAAGAAGGTGTTGCTTTTGATATTAATGGTTATAGAGATGCACCGCCTGGTCTCAGGCTCTGGACAGGTGCGACTGTGCAAAATCAAGATTTAACTTATTTGTTACCTTGGCTGGATTGGGCTTATGAGCAGGTAAAATCCAGTTTCCATTAATTAGTTTAGGGTAGCTAGCAATGAGGAGCAGTGATGCCGAAAGTTTTAGTATCCGATAAGTTGAGCGAAGATGTAATCGCAATATTTAATTCTCGGGGAGTTAGCACCGACTTTAGACCTGGTATGGGCTCCGAAGAATTAGCCCGGGAAATTCATTGTTACGATGGGTTAGCAGTTCGTTCAGCAACTAAGGTTACGAAAGAGTTAATTGAAGNGGCAAAAAATCTTAAGGTGATAGGTAGGGCTGGAATAGGGGTAGACAATATAGATNTAGACGCGGCGAGCGCTGCAGGTATCGTGGTTATGAACACACCCTTTGGCAATGCTGTAACGACGGCAGAGCACGCTATTTCTTTGATTTGTGCTCTTGCCCGTCAAATACCGGAAGCGGATAGATCTACTCAACAGGGTCGTTGGGAAAAAACACGTTTTGTTGGTACCGAACTGACAGGTAAAACATTGGGTATAATTGGGTGCGGAAACATTGGATCAATAGTATCTGATCGTGCTCAAGGTTTAAAAATGAGGGTCGTTGCTTACGATCCTTATCTTAGTGAAGAGAAAGCTGAAAACATGGGTGTTCGTAAACTTGAACTTAAGNCGCTGTTATCGGAGTCCGACTTTATATCTTTACATACGCCACTAACGGATCAAACAAAAAATATCATTGATAGGAAAGCNTTAAGTGCCATGAAGAATGGTGTGCGTATCGTAAATTGTGCCCGCGGTGGATTGATTGTAGAGCATGACCTCAAAGANGCGTTGGAGAGTGGTCATGTCGCCGGCGCTGCCCTCGACGTATTTTCTGAGGAACCAGCAAATACAAACGTTTTGTTTGGTGTTCCAGGTATAATAGCGACACCCCACCTCGGGGCTTCAACTATGGAAGCACAAGAAAAGGTAGCATTACAAATAGCAGAACAAATGTCGGATTTCTTAAACACAGGTTCTGTAACCAATGCCCTTAATATGCCAGCAGTTACAGCAGAGGAGGCTCCGCTATTGAAGCCATACATAAAGTTAGCGGGCTTACTTGGAAGTTTTGCTGGGCAAGTCGTAGAAGATGCAATTGAAAAAGTTGAGATTGAATTTGAAGGATTGGCAACGGAGCTTAACCACTCTCCTATTGTTTCTTCAGTTTTAGCAGGCGTTTTGAAACACAATATGGACTCTGTTAATCTTGTCAGCGCCCCGATCATTGCCGCTAGCAGGGGTATCGATGTATCTGTTATCAAGCACGACAGGGTATGTGATTATCAGACTTTGTTNAGGGTTTCCGTCGGAAGTAAATCTAGAACTAGGGTTTTGGCTGGAACACTCTTTGCTGGAACACAAGGCCGGCTTGTAGATATACAAGGTATTAAAATTGAAGCAGAGTTTGCTAAAAACATGTTGTACATAAGGAATTACGATAGTCCCGGGTTTATTGGAGCTTTAGGCACTTTACTAGGGAATGAGGATATAAATATCGCAACGTTTCATCTTGGCCGCCGTGAAAATGGAGGAGAAGCTCTTGCCTTAGTTGAAGTCGAGGGTGATGTAACCGCCGCAGTTTTATCTGATGTTCGTTCGTTGCCACAAGTCGTCCGAGCTAACCACCTAACTTTCAACTCAGAACATTAGTGCAACGTTACCGTCAATTCCGACAAAAGACACTTAAAATCTACACTATTTAAACTATAACACTGCTACCGGTCTAATAGGGCATCCGGTTGCCCCTTTTAGTTTAACGGGAAGCATTATTAGACAAAATTCGCTTATTGCCCTAACGGAAATTTCAGACAACGCCAGGTTCTCAATTAGGTGGACACCTGCTTCTGCCAGGCAATGCTGGTGGACAGGCATCATAATGTCGGGGTGATTTGTTCCAGGGAGAACTTCAACCGCCATATTATCTGCTCCTATGGCGACAACATCATTTTTTGTTAACCACTTTGCCGCCTCCTCATTAAGCCCCGGTTCGCCCGAAATATATTTAGCATTGTCGTTCATAAAGTACTTCCCCCAGCCAGTATTAATAAAAACTACGTCCCCCTTTTCAGGTTGTAAGTGTTGTGTATCGTAAGCACGCTTTAGGTCATCCGAGGTAATAGGTCGGCCGGCTTCCAAACAATTCNGGCCATCTAATTTTGATAAATCTAGGCACAAGCCTCTCGTTATTATCGGTGGNATATTTTCAATTCCTAATTGTAATAAACCCCAATCACCGACACTTTCGTCTATGGAATGGCCCCCGTAGAGATGCTCGCCAATTGAAAAATGCCCTAAAGAATCAATGTGAGTGCCGACATGCGTGGTCATCTCAATTCTCTCAAGGTTAGCTCCNACTTTATTTTTTGCGCCCAGCTTTTCGCGTATTTTCATACTGTTTTTGGCAGTTGCAGACGAGGAAATTATATAAGGAGTTTGATTNGGAGGCATAAAAGGAGCACCCATCTCAATTGTATGACTGAGGTCTATAATTTCTCCAGATTGAATTTTNCTGAGTGCNGACAATGTAGTTGTTTGATCTAAGAGATGACCNGCNGCACCNGTTTGGTCTCCATCTCCCCANCGACTATGATCATGGAGGCAATTCGTCATTTGAGNGATCCTTCGCCAATATTAAAATAAAGNTTTATAACCTGTTTTTAATTAATAAAACTAATAAAAATCAGAAAGTTTTTTNTATCTTATACTTCATTCGTCTCAATTAAATGCTAAAAGTGTGTTANNATTAATATGTTTTTGNATAATTTTGGGAGCGATTTGCTTGTCAATTAAGGTAGATAACAACTCTATCAATAAAACATTGCTTCCGAGTGGGCTAAGAGATCAATTGCCTCCCCATGCTGCTCATGAAGCTTCTGTAATTGAGGGAATAATAAAGACTTGTGAACTATCAGGATATGAAAGGGTGAAGCCCCCATTAATTGAATATGAAGACACATTATTTTCAGGACCGGGCAAGGAAATGATTAATAGTACCTTCAGGCTAATGGACCCGGTATCTCAAAAAATGTTGGGACTTAGGTCAGATTTGACAATTCAGGTGGCTAGGATCGCGTCCAGCAGGCTGGGACACACGCATCATCCACTTAGACTATGTTATACTGGCGAGGTGCTTAGGGTAATGCCCGATGATCTAAACCCTGAACGAGAATTAGTTCAGGTTGGAGCAGAACTGATTGGCGAGGATAACCCACGGGCCGACATGGAAATAATTTATTTAGCATATGACGCGTTATCCAACGCAGGCGTTAAATCAATTACAATTGATATCACTACACCGGCGTTGATACCAAAGTTAGTCGAGGAAATGGGAATAGGATCGGAGCGAGGTCCGAAATTGAGAGCTGCTTTAGATAAGAAAGACCCTTCGGCGATAGCAGAGTTAGCGGGTGAAAATTCTGAACTATTCATTGGTTTACTCGAGGCTGCGGGCTCATGGAGCAGTAGTATTGAAAAAATGAAAACCTTATCGCTTCCTAAGATAGTGAGCCCCATACTTGAACGCCTTGAAGCGGTTGCACCAATTATTGCTGGTGAAAACGGTAACGTTCAAGTAACTATTGATCCAGTAGAAAGTAGAGGTTTTGAATATTATTCTGGTCTGGGATTTAGTTTTTTTTCACGGGGTATCCGTGGAGAGCTTGGCAGAGGCGGGCGCTATATTTTGAATGGGGATAGCACGGTAGGTTCTTGCGGATTTACGTTATATATGGAGACCGTGCTCCGTGCACTTCCAAACCCAATTGTGAAAAAGCGTCTACTGGTGCCGCATTCCGTCAATAGAGATGTTTTGATATCACTTAGAAAAGATGGGTGGATAACAGTAAGTTTATTGAAAAAAGTGGACAGTCTTAGAAACGAGGCAAAACGCTTAAATTGCTCACATATTTTCTTAGAAGGTAAAACAGAAAAAATTTAATAATCGTAGTTAGTTCAAGTGTTAGGAATAATTTCAGATGGGAAATGTTGCAGTTATAGGAGCTCAATGGGGCGATGAAGGAAAGGGGAAAATAGTAGATTGGTTATCTGAACGAGCTGATGTAGTAGTGCGATTTCAGGGAGGCCATAATGCTGGCCATACGTTAGTTGTTGATGGTGAAACCTATAAGCTCAGTTTACTGCCCTCGGGTATCGTTAGACAGAAGTTGTCAATTATTGGCTCGGGCGTTGTTGTGGACCCCTGGGCATTATTAAATGAAATAAAGAAGATTTCTGAACAAGGCATCAGTGTTTCACCACAAAAACTAGTTTTGGCAGATAATGCCCCTCTTATCTTAGATATTCACCAACGGATAGATTTAGCCCGAGAAAAAAAAAGAGGGAATAACAAGATAGGTACTACTGGACGGGGTATAGGGCCAGCCTACGAAGATAAAGTAGCACGTCGCGGTATTCGGGTTGCAGATCTTGAAAGCCCTGATGAATTAATGACGAAATTGAAGGAGCAATTTGAATACCATAATCTTTTCCTTAAGGGTGTTCATGAAGAAATAGGATCTGCGGAAGAAACCTTTAGAGCATTAATGACAATTAGTCCCGAGATTAGAAAGTTTGCCCAACCAGTGTGGCGAAAAATGGACGAACTGCGTGCTAAAGGATCTCGAATTTTATTTGAAGGTGCCCAAGGTGTGATGTTAGATATTGACCACGGAACTTATCCTTTTGTAACTTCCTCAAATACGGTTGCAGGTCAGGCTGCTACTGGCTCGGGGACGGGACCTACTTCGATCAATTACGTTTTAGGAATTACCAAAGCGTACACTACCAGAGTGGGTAGTGGTCCATTCCCTAGCGAGCTCCTAGACGAAACAGGACAGATCCTTGGTGAGCGAGGTCACGAATTTGGCGTTGTTACCGGTCGAAAGCGTCGATGTGGGTGGTTTGATGCAGTAATGGTAAAGCAAGCTATAAAAACCTCGGGTATAACCGGTATAGCACTTACGAAAATGGATGTGTTAGATGGTTTTCAAACCTTGAAAGTTTGTGAAGCATATGAGCTTGAGGGCAATACAATAGATTATTTCCCTAGTTCATCAAAGCAGCAGAAAGAAGTAAGACCTATATATAGAGAAATAGATGGATGGTCAGAATGCACCCGTGGAGCGCGCTCCTGGTCGGAGCTTCCAAGTAATGCTGTAAAGTATATTAGGCAGATCGAAGAACTGATTGAGGCACCCGTGGCTTTACTATCTACTAGCCCCGAGCGTGAAGATACAATACTAGTAAAAGACCCATTTAAGGATTAACCCAAATCATTTATAATCGGAAGGGAATTCAAGAATAAAATATCAATTGATTGAGGTTGAGGCTTTAACGTGCGTAATCCAAAGAGGGTGTCGTGAATGGGAACAGTAGTTCTAAAAGATCAATTTGAGATAGATGATTCCGTTCATCTGTCAGGTCTTGACTCGCCTACAGCAAAGGCATACGCGTGTAAAAGCGTGACGGATGGGCAATCAAGTATGGTAGCTCTAATTTGTGACGCAGATGTGCCCATGCGAACTGAACTTTTAGAGGGGTTAAAGAATTTTCCTGGAGCAGGTTTGGTAAAACCTATCGACAGTGGCGTTGTGAATTGGGTGCCTACCGGCAGAAGGCAACCGGTTTTGGTATGTGAAAAGCCACTTGGGAGCAGGGTTTTTGAGACACCAGATACAGTTATCCAGCCTTTGAGTGATGAACAAATTATTAACGGTTTTTTGACCCCAGCTGTGGCGACTCTTCGAGAATTAGCTTCACGCGGATTAACCCATCGAAATATACGACCATCAAACATATTTTATTCTGATGACTCGGCACGACTCATTATGTTGGGAGAATGTATTTCCGCACCCCCTGGATATAATCAACCCTTATGCTTTGAAACACTTGAAACGGGCATGGCCAACGATGCTGGAAGAGGGATGGGATCTCCTGCAGACGATTTATTTTCGTTAGGCGTTACTCTTTTAAGTCTATTACTAGGAAGAATGCCTGTATCCAGAATAGAAGATCCATACCAATTTATGTTAGACCGGATTAATACCGGCTCGTATGCAAGTATAGTAGGGGCCCATCGGATTCAACAAAATATGATAGAAATCTTAAGGGGTTTGTTAGCTGATGATCTAAGTGAACGATGGCCACTTTCAGATGTTGAGCTTTGGGCTAGTGGTAGACGCATGACACCTAAGCAGGCAAAGCTTCCACCGAAAGCAGCCCGCCCGCTGCCTATCGCCGGATTTGATCATGAAAATATCAGATCGGCAGCGCATGGCTTAAGCCAAAATTGGACCTTAGCAGGCGATATAATACGCGGTCAGGATTTTGATACTTGGATAGAAAGAAGTTTAAACGATGAACAAGTAGTAAATAATTTGAACAAAGCGATAGGAAGCACACAAGCTATCCAATCGGCGCCGAGAGCAGAGGATCCAAGGCTGACATCTAAAGTAATTTTAGCGTTGGATCCTAGTGGCCCTATTAGGTTGGGTGGTTTTGCGACCCACGTAGACGGTATAGGTACAACCCTGGCAGTTGGTTTTAATGATGAGGTCATTAGAAACCAGATATCTGAATTGATAATTTCTGGTGTTCTTAAAACTTGGTTGGGCCTGCAGGGGCGCGTAAAAAGTGAAATTATGAATTTTTACGGGGTATTAGAAAAAGTTGAAGGTTACATAAATCTACCAGGAGCGGGGTTTGGTATTGAAAGGGTGTTATATGAGCTGAATCCTTATCAACACTGTGTTAGCCCTATGATAGAGCACCTTTATATTACGAAAACCTCAGAACTAATCCCGGCACTAGAAGCTGTGGCTCAGGGGAATGATTTACCGCCTGTACCCATGGATAGGCATATAGCGGCCTTTCTATCTGCTCATTCGGAGCACATAGACGAGAGAATTATGCGTCCCCTGACTCATAAGGATAATCGTCCCGCTGATGAGGCCTTGAAAATCATGAGAATACTAGCTCGCGTTCAGTCTGTTTATAGTAATGGCGCCGCTCCAGCATTATGCGCCTGGCTGCAAGAACTTACGAGTCCAGCCGTACAATCATTTAATAATAATAAATTGCGCAGACAGGTAGAGCGTCAAGTTATTCAAGCAGC
>NZVJ01000067.1 GCA_002701455.1 Rhodospirillaceae bacterium | reverse complement strand
TGAGATGGCAATTGATGGCTTTAAGCAAATTCAACCTTACATTCAAATTAACCAGATAAATATTTAGGAAACCATAAGGCTATATCGGGGAAAAATAATACCAACATCATGCCTATAATTTGAAGGGCGATAAAAGGTAAAACCGCCATAAATATTTCCTGAAGAGTTATATCTGGTGGTGCAACTGACTTTAACCAAAAACAGGCAGGTCCAAAAGGAGGCGACAAAAAATATATTTGTATGTTCATAACAAATAATACTCCAAACCATACTGCTGCCCAAGCGGGATCAAGACCTAATTCAGGTGCCATTCCAACAACAACAGGAGCAAAAACTGGAACAGTGATAAATATGATAGCAATCCATTCCATAAAGGTACCTAAAATAACTAATATTAACATCATTACACCAACTATTCCTAATGCTGGCAAACCTAATCCAGTAAATAGAGACCTCATGAAATCAGCTCCACCTATCAAGTTATAAATACCAACAAATGCTACTGCACCAAGTATTAACCACACTATTGTTCCTACGGTAGACATTGTTCCTGCTAATGCCCTTTGCAATAAATTCCAACTATATGTGTTTCTTATGTAAGCAACAACCATTGCGCCTAAAGCCCCTACAGCAGCTGCTTCAGTAACAGAGGCAATACCAGCATAAATTGATCCCATAACACAAGCAATGAGGAAAACGCTTAAAATTACAGCCTGATACTTTTCTTTTGAAAGTTTCATTTCCTTACCTCTTGCTTTTTCAACCTCTTCTGCTGTTGGTGCTAGGGAAGGATTAATATAACATCTTGCAAGAGTAAATAATCCATAAAACGTTGCAAGCATAAGACCAGGTACTGCTCCAGCCATAAATAAATCACCAATTGCTACGTTAGCTGATAAACCATATACAATCATGACTATACTTGGAGGTATTAGAGTAGCTAAAGCTCCAGAGGCACAAACAACACCAATAGCTAACCTTTTATTATAACCCAGCCTAATCATTTGAGGCAAAGCAACTAATCCTAACATTACAATTTCACCCCCCATAACTCCTGACATGGCAGCAAGGACTACGGCTACAACTATTGTTTGAATTGCAACACCACCTCTTAATTTGCCTGCAAAAATTTGCATTGCGTCAAAAAGATCTTCAGCTACACCCGCTTTTTCTAATATAGAGGCCATTAAAACAAAAAGAGGCACTGCAACTAATGGATATTTTTCAAGAAGACCAAAAGCGTTTGTTGAAACGAGATACATCCCATTATAACCAAAAAACATCAAAGCTGTTAGGATTGAAACAAACATAGTAACAATACCTAAAGGCATTCCGGTCATCATAAGAATTATCATTAAACCAACAATAAGCATACTCGCACTTCCTATTGAAATGCTTCTAATATCCCAATATTGGTTTGGTTCTAAATACCCACCAATTAGAGAAAAATAGGAATTGATACTTGAAGCTATTCCTCCTGAACCAAATGTATGTTCAATAAAAACCAAAATTAACCGAAGTATAATGATACATGTAACTAAAGTGACTATGTTTTTGATTATTTTAGAACCAAAATGTCTATAGATGTTTACCAAAAGCTGAACTAAATAAATGAAAGCACCGGCAACCAACATTGTTTTTAATATTAGCGGTTGTGGGGAGTTCCAAGCGGTTCCACCTCTTTCAACCATTGCAACAGATTCAATTGCTCTAACAAGAGTGTCATCTACAAAAAGCCATAAAGAAATTATTCCAATTATGTAAGCGAAAGTGTCTAATTTCCATTGTTTTGCTTTATCAACTAAAACATAAATGACTGTAATTCCGATATGACGTTTGTGCAGTGTAATATAACCTGCTGAAAGCATCCATGCAGATGCACAAAGAACCATAACTGTTTCAAAGACCCATTGAGTAGGTGAATTGAAAAGATATCGTGATACAACTTCATATGCTGTAATAAATGCACAAAATAAATAAAGCTGTGCAACAGCTAATCCCAAAAATTTACTTATATGGTCAACCGGATTTAAAGAATCTTTGTGAGCAGGAAAATCATCATGATTAATCTCTGGATTTGATGTAATTGTCTTGCTCATATTAAATCTCCGAATTATTTACTTTAGAACGATAGTAGGTAAACGATAGTAGAAATTAAATTTCAGTCCAGTAAATAATTAAAAAATCAGTTGATAATTTATTTGTTTTGTAACACTCTAGTTTTTAATTAGGAGATTAACTATGGCTACAGAAGGAAGAGAAGATCATGTTACCTATTATGGTCCATGGGCNTGGATAGGTGGGTTTTTGNTNGCATTTTTNATCATTTACCTCATGTTTAGNATTGCTGACGGNTTTAGTTAATAATTTAAATTTAGAGAGGAAATTTNTAATGAAATTTAAATTTACAACANTTTTNGCATTTCTTGCTGCNATNACNTTNTCNTATNNNANTGTNAGNGCAAANAANATNAAAGTTCAAGCTAGCTCAAAAGCTGGTGATTGGGCACACAAATTTATGACAGAGCAGTATGCNCCAAGATTAAAAGCTATGACAGGTGGTTCTCTNTCATTAACAGTTTTACCTACTAAAGCAGTAGTACCNCATAGAGAAACAATAGATGCTGTTGCAAATGGTATTTTGGATGGAGACCTTAATGCTATTTCTTATTTTGCAGGACGTGATCCAGCTTTCGCTATTATTGGTGACTTGATAGCAGGTTACGATACTCCTGACCAATTACAATCTTATTGTATGGTTGGTGGCGGAAAAGAAATGCTACAAAAAATNTATGATTCTTTAAAGGTAACAGCTGGAAAATTAAAAGTTATTGGNTGTAGTCCTTACTCAAGAGAAGCCTTAGTATCAAAAAAGAAAATCACAGGTGTTGCAGGTTTGAAAGGTGTAAAAATACGTTCACCTGAAGGACTTGCCGCTGAAGTTTTTAGATTAGTTGGTGCTGCTCCATCATCAATTCCATTTTCTGAGGTATATACTTCATTAGAAAAGGGTATAGTTGATGCTGCTGACGCATCTGCATATGTAAATAATACGGCTCATGGAATGCACAAGATTGCAAAGTTCCCTATTTACCCTGGAATACATTCAATGGCTAATCTTCAGTTTGTTATGAACAAGAAGCTTTATAATTCTTTCAGTAAAGATCAGCAGAGTGCTTTAGAGACTTGGTACGTTGCTGCTTATACTACTATGAGAAGACTTGCTGATATGGAAGATAAAGAGCTTGTTGCAAGAGACAAAGCTGGTGGAGATATTACAGTTGTTGATTGGGCTCAAGAAGAGCGTGACAAGTTTCGTAAGATTGCAGTTGGAGCATGGGAAGCATATGCAAAGAAAACTCCACTTGCACGTGAAGCTTTGAATTCACAATTAAACTATATGAAAAAAATGGGCATGCTTTAAAATATAAGCATTTTTTTTTTAAAAATTAAGTCTGTTAAGTTAAATTCTTAACAGACTTTTTTTATATATTAAGCAAAGCTTTTGAAATAGCTAATAGTTTACCATCTTCTTTCCATGGGGTTATAACTTGAACTCCAATAGGTAAACTATCTTTCCCTTTCAGAAGTGGCAAGCTGATAGCTGGAACACCAAGCATTGTCCAATATCCATTGAACACAGCATTTCCAGTAGTTGAAAGATCTCGGGGTGCTTGTCCTGGAGCTGCAGGAGTAATGATTGCATCATAATTTTCAAAAATACCTTTTAGTTTCAAGCTCATATTTTTTGCATTTTCCAATGCATCTATATACTCACTTGCTTTTACAGAGATGCTATTTTCAATCCGTTCTATAGTATATGGATGTAATTTTGACTTTTCATTACGATAATGTTTGCCTAAAGAAGAGTGTATTCCTCCTTTCATGATCGTTATATGAGAATCTATTGCTTTTTCAAAAATTTTGGGAAGTGATATATCATCAATATTTATATTGATGTTCGTCACAAAATTTTCCATTTCTTTTTTCATGTCTTCGTCACCATGTTCCCATGCAGGTCCCCGAACAAAGGCAAATTTAACATTATTTAAATTTGAAATAGTTTGTTTTAAAAAACTGTAATTTTCTATCATGTCATGATCGTTTTCATCATATGAAAGAATAATTGAAGAGGCTAATTCTATATCTTCAATGCATCTTGCATATATGCCGGGGTGATCTAATCTATAAGAAACTGGNGACATACCAGTTCTTGAGATTGTTCCAAAAGTTGGTTTGAAACCAATGACACCATTAAAAGATGCTGGTCTCAAGACCGANCCTCCTGTTTGTGAACCTATGGAAAGTGGGATCATTTTGTCACTCACAGCTGCTGCAGAACCCGAAGATGAACCTCCAGGGGTACATTCTAGATCATTTGGGTTTTTGGTTTTTCCAGGAGCGGATAATGCAAATTCTGTTGTAACACATTTGCCAAAAATAATAGAACCTGCATCTCTAAACAATTTAACAAGATGAGCGTCTTTAGAAGGACTTCTGTCCTTACAAACTTTTGAACCATTTTCTGTTGGCATATCAAAAGTATCAATTATATCTTTAATTCCAATAGGCAAACCGTTCATACTTTTTACTATGCCGTTTTGTCTGTTTTTATCTGCCTTTTTTGCAGAACTTAAAATTAAATCTTTATTTAAATAAGTCCATGCTCCAACTAAAGGCTCTCTATTATCAATGTGAGTTAAAAGAGCCTCAACATATTCTTGAGAGGTAAGTTCATTTTTTTTTAAAAGATCTAAAACCTGAACGGCATTTAATTCAATTAATTCCATTTTTCAACCTTTAATCAATAACTATAGCTTCTGCTTCAATTTCAACTTTCATTCTTGGGTCAACTAAGGCACTAACTTCAACTAAAGTTGAAGCTGGTTTATGTTCTCCAAAATAANNAATTCTTTTTGGATTGATTATAGTTCTATCATTAATATCAGTTAGAAAAACTCTTACTTTAGTAACAGTAGAAAATTTTCCTCCGGCTGCAATCAGGCATGTATTGAAATCTTCCATAGCTATATCAAATTGTTCAGCAGTGTTTTCAGGTATAGTNCCATCATGNCTCATGCCAACTAAACCAGATATCCAAATTATACCTTTTGCTTCTGCAACATGACAGTAATGGCTTACTGGTTGAAGGATGTCAGGAATGGTTATTCTTCTTATCATTATAATCACCTCAAACAAATATTATCTTAGTCAGTTCTAAATTGCATAAAGAATAAAAAAGCTTAACATAACTTGTAAATTTCAAAAGAAGTTTAATAGAATTAAGAGATGATTATGCCTAAAATAGTTTATTTGGATTCTTTGCCAGCNCAGAATGGTATAGATATTTTGGAAAATCAGTCATCCATTGAAGTNGTNAGAATAAAAAGCAACGGAAATCACGAAGATTGTTTTTTAGAATTAAAAGATGCTCATGCTTATCAAGTTAGTGCGGCAAGAGACGAAGTTCCTAAAATATTTCAGGTTGATAAAGAGTTCTTGGCAAAAACCCCAAATTTATTGTTAGTTTCATCTGGAGGCGCAGGATACGATACAATAGATGTTGAAGCATGTACTGAAAATGGAATTTTAGTTGTTAACCAAACTGGTGGAAATTCTGAAGCCGTGGCTGAACATGCTGTGGCAATGATNCTTAACTTGCTTAAAAAAATAAATGAATCTGATACAGCTCTCAGAAAAGGTTGGAATGGAGAAAGAACAGAATTTTTAGGGTCAAATCTTCTAAACAAAAANATTGGTGTGATAGGATTAGGAAATACNGGAGGCAGAGTTTCAGAAATATGCAAACAGGCNTTTAATTGTAAAATTATGGCATATGATCCCTACATTAGCCAAGATAGGTTTGATGAAATTGGAGCTCAAAAAAGTTCTTTAGAANAACTTTTGTCTGAAAGTGATATAGTGACAGCGCACATCCCCTTGAATAAAGAAACAAAAAATATGATTGATTTGGACTTTTTTTTAAAAATGAAAAAAGGAAGTTATTTTGTTACTACATCTAGAGGTTCAATNCATAATGAAAACGATTTGGCTGAAGTAATTAATTCTGGTCACNTATCAGGTGCAGGTTTAGATGTTTGGGACAAGGAGCCACCAGAAGCCTCTCACAAATTGTTAAATTATGATAATGTTATTGCNACACCTCATATTGCTGGAGTAACTGTTGATAGTAGNAATAAAATGTCAGAATTTGTTGCTACCCAACTTTTGAAAATAATGAATGGTGGTGATCCAGAAAGACCAGTAAATTCAGAGGTTATTGAAGTTTTCAAAGAAAAGTTTAAAAAAATAAAAATTTAAAAAGGAAAAGCTTATGAAAAATCTCTTAATTACAGGTGCAAGTCAAGGAATTGGAAAAGCCACTGCTATTGAGGCAGCAAAAGAGGGNATGTTTATTGGAGTTAATTATAATAAGAATGAAATGGCTGCAGATGAAACAATAAAAGAAATTAAAAATCATGGGGGAGAGGCAATAAAAATAAAGTGTGATGTTGGAGATTACAATTCAGTTGANAAAATGTTTAAAATTTTTNTAGATNCGGCAGGCTCTTTAGATGGTGTTTTCAATAATGCTGGTTCTACTGGTCCTGTATCAAAAATTCAGGACTTAAAACCAGATGATTTGGAAGCACTGGTTAAAACTAATGTTGTAGGTGCTTATTATGTTGCTCAAAATGCTGCAAAAATAATGATTGAACAGAAAAAAGGCAATATAGTTAANATGTCCTCAATTGCTGCTGANATTGGTGGAGCAGGTGAGTTGATTCATTATGCTATGACAAAAGGTGCTATACATTCTCTTACTTATGGCATGGCAAAAGAGTTGGGGGAGCATGGTATTAGAGTTAACGGCGTTGCACCTGGTTTAATTGACACCGAAATTCATGCTAAAGCTGGCGATGCTTCAAGGGTTAAAAAATTATTGCCTAGTGTTCCTATTTCAAGAGTAGGCTCGCCAAAGGAAGTTGCTGACACAGTAATGTGGCTATTAAGTTCAAAATCCAGTTATGTTTGCGGGACAATAGTAAGAATTTCTGGTGGCAGATAATTCTATATATTGGTATTTATTTCTTTAGAAGTAAGCTTAGATCTTTTAACTTGTCGATATGCTATATAGGTTGTGGCTAAAATAATTAATGCTGATCCAATCCATATTGTGTTCAGAGGAACCTCACTAAAAAAAACAAANCCTAATGAAACGGACCATATTAACCTAAGATAATCTAGTGGCAATAACGAGGAAATCTCTGCTCTTGCCAATGCAGCATTTAAACAAAAGTGTGTAAGTGTTCCAGTTACGGCAATTAAAAAACATATAATTAATTGATCAAAATTTGGTAATTTCAAGAATGGTATTGAAACTATTAAGGTTGCAGGTATTAATCCAGCAGCCTGCCAAAATGTCATGCTAGTATTTGTTTCGGTTGTAGTTAATTTTTTTGCCATCAAAAGAGAAGCAGACCAGATTATAGAACCAAATAAAATGACCATAGGTCCAAGCCCTAAATCTATATCTGGTCTTATAACAATCATTGCTCCAATCAATCCTACAAACATTGCAATCCATCTTCTTATACCAACCACCTCTTTGAAAAAAATGATAGCTAGTACTGTAGAAAAAATTGGAACCATAAACAATAAAGCCGTTGCTTTTGCTAGTTCAGTAATTGAAATACCAAAAAACATACAGCACATAGCTCCACTTCCGACTATGGCCCTATAAAATTGTAGTTTTTTGTCAACAACCTTTAATGAAGAGGCCCCTTCTTTAAATACTATAGGCAAAAAAATAATTAAAACGAAAACCGTTCTATAAAAAGCTACTTGAAAGGGATGGTTTTCTAAAGTTTCTATTCTAATTAGACAATGCATAGTTGATGCACACATCCCAGAAACGACCATTAATATTATTGCTACAACAGATGTAGGTAAATTTTTAATTGAATTAATAAATTTGTTAATCATTATATGAAGTTGAATTAAAATAAAAAACTTGTCATTATAGTTAACATGATAAGTAAATTTAGTAAATTAATCTTTTTATGAACAATGATTAAAGCTCTTTTATTTGATGTTTTTGGAACAGTTGTTAACTGGAGATCAGGGGTTATTAAAGATGCAGAAATAATAGCAAAAAAGTATAAACTTAATTTTGATCTTGAGGAATTTGCAGATAAATGGAGAGCTGAGTATCAACCTTCTATGGAAAAAATAAGAACTGGAAAAAGAGGTTTCATTAAACTTGATTTTTTGCATTTGGAAAATTTAGAAAAAATTTCTAAGAATTTTGGTTTAGATATAATTAGCAATGATGATAAATCTTGGCTTAACAAATCTTGGCATCGACTACCTCCATGGTCTGATAGCAAAGAAGGTCTTCTAAGGTTAAAAAGTAAATTTATTATAGGTGCACAATCAAATGGAAACATTTCACTGATTGTAAATATGTCAAAGATATCAAAATTATATTGGGATGTCATTTTAGGGTCTGAAGTTGTTGGTCATTATAAACCTGAACCGAGTGCCTACAAAAAAGCCTGTGAAAAACTAGATTTAAAAACTGAGGAATGTTTAATGGTTGCCGCACATAATGATGATTTAAAAGGGGCTCGGAATGAAGGGATGAAAACAGCTTTTGTTCTTAGGTCAAAAGAGCATGGAAACAAACAGGTTTCTGATTTAAAGCCTTCACAAGATTGGGATTATATAGTAAATGACTTACATGAATTAGCAGATAAATTAGGATGTTCTAAAGAAGGAAGCTTTTAGTGGAAAAAAAACCATTAGTAGGAATTTCTACGAATGAAATAGTAAATTTTAATGGCAGACAAATTTCACATTCAACAGGTCAAAGATATGTTAATGCTGTTATGAGGTTTTCTAATGTGATTCCGATTCTAATTCCTTCATTTTTAAGTAAACAAGATTTAGAGACTTTAT
>NZVJ01000066.1 GCA_002701455.1 Rhodospirillaceae bacterium | reverse complement strand
AGAAATTCGTAAAAATATATTAGGTAACGAAGCCCCCCGGGTTTCTGGTCACATAGCTTACAGAGCGGTTCTACCTATAGATGATGTTCCTGAAAGGTCACGCAATAATGAAGTGACTTTGTGGGCCGGGCCAAAAACACATTTGGTTCAATATCCATTGCATCGTGGCGAAATAATGAACCTTGTTGCTGTATTTCATAGTGATCGCTACGAAGAGGGTTGGGATGTATACGGAGAAAGTTCGGAATTACACGAACGTTTCTCCGGTCAGCACACTTACGTCCTTGATCTCCTCGCGAAAATTAACTCGTGGAAGATGTGGGTTCTTTGCGACAGGGAGCCAGTAAAGAGCTGGAGCAACGGTCGCATAAGCTTACTTGGTGACGCAGCACATCCAATGCTTCAATACCTTGCTCAAGGAGGCTGCATGGCTATTGAGGATGCAATTTGCCTGGCTGACAATTTAGACAAACAAAGTGGAGATATTATAGGCGCCATTCAATCCTACCAAAACGATCGTTATTTGAGAACTGCTCGTGTTCAATTAACAGCGCGCTTCTATGGAGACGTTTATCACGCAGCTGGCCCAACCGCTGAACTTAGGGACTTAACGCTCGGTGGGCGTACTACAGACCAAGCTTACGCTGGCATGAAGTGGTTATATAGTGGNATTGATGAAGTTGGNCGNCANCAGTTTTGAGTTAAAATAAATATTACTTNTCCCAAGTTAGATATCTNTCTGGAATATTACTTTAGCGAGCTAAAGCTGATAAATATCTAGAGTTCCATCTATAACATCTTCCAATAAAGTGATTTTTTTTGACTTAATATTCAGTTTGTCTTGGTTTTTTTTTAATAANTAATCATACCAACCCCCNCGCCAAATTTTTCCTCGCCTCGGGTCTAAACACAAAACTGTCCATTTTGCTGATACCTTGAGCCAATCAGATTTTTTCTCAATCAGACGGATATTTGTGACCGAATGCATAGTTCGCGAAAGAGGCAAAGAGGCATAAGCGTCAACGGACGANATACGATGCACCCTAGCTTCTAGAGCAGGTTTACCAACCAAATACATCATATTTACAGAAAGTTCTGGATCTTGCACCAAGCATTCTTCATTGTCCCAGGTAGGAACCCAGATGACACAATCTGGTGTGTAAAGATCGAGCCATTTTTGCCACTGCTTTCGATCAAGAAGATCAGCTTCCAAAAAAATTAGATTCTCGATTTTATTTAATATTTCAACTTTGGCAGTCATTTTCAAACAAGCTTAAAAAGTATTACGAGATTGCATCTAACCAGGTTTTATAAAATCCATAGTAAAGTGTTTCATTACTCCAATCTGGATTAGATGATATTGGATTAGCACCTAATGCGGCTATGGTTTCATCCGCACCAGAGACCATCGATCCTCTTCCCCTATCGAACTCATTCCATTTAACAAGTTCTGCGCCAGCACCTCTTTGCACGTCTTCAAGTGCCGCCAAATCATCTGGTGTCGCCATCCCCGTTACCATGAAAAAATCCTCGAACTTCCTGAGTCTGGCTTTTCGCGCCTCCTTGCTTTCTCCTTTTGGAGCAATGCAATAAACTTTTATTTCTGTTTGGTCTGGTGCATGTGGAATAAGAATTCGGATCTGTGTTGAGGACTGATCCATNAGATGGATATTNGGAAATAAAAAAAGATTCCTTCCCCTATTGATCATCCAGTCCACTTTATCCTTACCGAACATTTCTAGTAAAGAATTACGCCGTTCTACAAGAGGGGCTACTTCCGGATTTCCCCGTTCAGCCCAAAGCAGCATATGACCACCACCAAGATCACTTACACCCGTTGGTGTTGATCCAGTTATGCGGGCCGCTTCCGTCTGACGCATATAGCTACTGTCCTCAGCGGAATCTCTTTTGGCCATTGCTCTAGCAAAAACCCTGTGGACTGTAGAGACATGGTAACCATCGACGCCATTTTCTGCCTGCAGCTTCCAATTACCTTGGACCATATAAGACTGAGTGCCAGGAACAATTTCCATTCCCTCTGGAGACTGGTCTGCCAGTAAATCAATGAAATATTTCGCCTCACCAAGGAAATCATCTAATTCCTGAGAGGGGCTCTTAAGAGATACATATATGAAGCCTTTATAGCTTTTTACTCTTGCCAGGCTTTTAAGATTGAATCTGCTTTTTTCCACACCGGAAGGCCACCCGACCTCTTCTTCTTTAATTTTTATACAATGCCCCTTCAAGTCGAAGCACCAGCCATGAAAGCGACAGGTTATGGTTTTCATGGAGCCCCTTCTAGTCCTGCTAAGGGTCGCTCCCCGGTGCGAACATGCATCAACAAAACCGCCAATTTCATTATTATTCTGCCTTATAACAAAAACCGGCTGCCTCCCAATTTTTGCTGAATAGTAGTCACCTACATTGGGGATTTGNCTTTCATGGCAAATATAGACCCAGTTTGCCTCAAAAATATTTTTCATCTCAATTTCATAGATGTCTTGATCCGTATAAGCGGAACGAGCAACCCGAAAATTCGAATTACTTTCATCGATCAATTCATTTCTTCGCAACGCTCTCTCTTTCAACACTTTATCTCCGCAAGCAAAAAACCGTTATGTAGTAACTTAATGCGTTTCAATCATTTCAGTTTGAGGCGCCGGTCAATTTATGACAATAGTAATGATTTATTATTTTGAATATTTAACCTTTTCGCTAAGTGATTATCAGGGGATGATCGAATTATGAAGNTNGGGCTTTTCTTAACAAATCAACAGTTTTTAGACACTGACATGGTCGCAGCCTTAGACGACCAGATTGCAATGGTACATCNCGCNAGGGATTTTGGCTGGGATACTCTNTTATCAGGACAGCATTATTTAAATGAAGGTAACAATCAACAACTCCAATTGGTTCCTTTTTTAGCGCGCTTGATACCAGAAGCGGGAGATATGAATATCGCGTTAGGCATACTTTTATTGAACCTGCATAATCCCGTTTACACAGCAGAGACAGTTGCTAGCCTAGATATAATATCACGCGGCAAACTTATTTTTGGAGTTGGTCTTGGATATAGAGATGTTGANTTTGATGCTTTCGCTGTACCAAAAGGAAAAAGAGTTGCTCGNTTTGAAGAATATCTAGAACTTATTCAAAAGCTTTGGACCGAAGATAGTGTTACGCATAGCAGCGAGACTTGCACCTTAAATAATATCCGAATGAACGTCCGACCGGTTCAACGCCCTCGGCCACCGATTTGGTTAGCCGCTAATAATGATAAAGCAATAAAAAGAGCGGCTAGGATGTCTGATGCGTGGTTTGTTAATCCTCATTCGCAACTAGAAACTATTCGGCGCCATATGAGTATTTATAATTCTGAACTGAAAGACTGTGGAAAATCTGCCCCTAAAGAGCTTCCAATTATGAAAGAAATCTTTTGTGCTAAAGACAAAAAATCGGCTATCGAACTCGCTGGGTCCTATCTATTTGGAAAATATCAAGATTATGCAAAGTGGGGNCAAGACAAAGTAATGCCCGAAAATGAAAGCTTCGATCAAGAACTCGAGGACTTAATCAAGGGTAGATTTATTCTTGGATCACCCGAAGACTGTTATGAAGAACTGCGACCTTACTGGGAAGAATTTGGAATGAACCACCTTATNATTCGAACGCATTGGGTTGGAATGCCTCGCAATCTCTCTTTAGATAGCATGGAGCTTATTTCAAACGAACTAATACCAGAATTAAGAAAAGTCGACGCTAAGCCAGCCCTTTAAAGCTTTAGAAGACTTAGTATCATGTTATTTAGCAGCTTCCTTTTTGGATTGCAGNATTTCCACACGTTCAAAAAGCCGNTGCCTAGGCGAAGGAATTGGCTTGTTATATACGCCGAAAACATGTCGTTTAAAAAAATACTCGGTCAACTGTAAACCTTCTACAAATTCTTTTGGGGCTTTGAAACCCTGTGATGTCAAGAATGACGGCAACGGTAAAAGTTTATCTTTATACTGTTGACCTGNTATCTCGCTCACCGCGCAACCACTTTTTGGACTAACAAAAGATAAACCCTCAACCTCCCCGGTTACAACGCATTTATCTAGGCCCAATTTAAATCCGGTCTCGCCTAGAAAGCCTATTTCCCAGCGAATATATGCTGCAAGCCATACGTACTCGTCATAATCAGTTATTGTTTCCAGTAAAACTAAGAGGCCGTGCCACACCTCCGAAATTGGCTCGCGATCCGGTAAGGCCTGATCAATAATAGCTACGGCTGATGCAAGCCCCAAAAGTTTCAACGGGTCATCAAAAAAGTGTGTTGCTATACTCTTAATTGGCTCTAACTTGAATGTNCCCAAATGTTCCGATAGNCGAGCCCGCCAACTTGCCTTTACTCTATTTCCTATCTGTAACAGGCTNCGCATCGCAGGTGTTTTTGCCCCGCGCACTAATCCAGCGTGCTTGCCATTCTTTTCTGTAAATATGTTTACAATAGCNGCATTCTCACCATAGGGAGTTACTCTTAATATTACTGCTTCGTCTTCCCAGTTAATCATTATTATTATGCATTGGGATTAAGGCCCCAAATTTTGTATCGATCCGGATCATCCATCCAATTCTCTCGAACTTTAACGAATAAGAATAAGTGGACTGGTCGCTCTAAAATTTGTTCCATTTCAATGCGAGCTGCGGTGCCAAGTATCTTTATCATCGAACCGTGTTTTCCAATTACAATCTTTTTATGGCCTGCTTTTCTGAGATAAATGATTTGGTTTATAACGATTGCGCCATCGTCTCTCTCGGTCCATTCTTCTGTCTCCACTGTGGCTCCATAGGGTAATTCCTGATGCAATCGCATGAATACCTGCTCNCGGGTGATTTCAGCAACCAAAAGTCTTGCNGGTAGATCTGTAATATCGTCTTCTGGATAAAGCCAAGGCCCCTNGGGCAGTTCTTTTGCTAAATAATTAAGTACTTCANTGCTTCCCTCACCAGTAAGAGCNGATATAATGAACGTTGCATCAAAAGCGCATGTTTCTTCGAAAACTTTTATTAATGGTAGAAGTGTTTTACTATCGACCAAGTCCACTTTATTNAATACCAAAATTTTTTTCTTTGCCAATCGGCCTAACTCTTGAAGAATTTTCTGCGTATCAAAATCTATAGTGCTTTTCTGGGNATCATACAAAAAGAGCGTGATGTCGGCATCACTTGAGCTACTCCAAGCCGCCTCTACCATGGCTCTATCTAATCTCCGTTTCGGTTTAAATATTCCCGGAGTATCGGAAAAAATTAACTGCGATTTCTGATGAATACAGATACCCNTTATTACCGATCGNGTCGTTTGGACCTTTCGTGTTACTATTGTTACTTTGTGGCCGATGAAGTGATTTATCANNGTTGATTTTCCCGAGTTTGGGGAGCCGATAACNGCTATAAATCCTGCTTTTGTTTCCTCTAGCATTCNTGTCCTCTTGTGACGTGTGCTAATAGAGACTTAGCAGCCATTTGTTCCGCTTGTCTTTTTGATGTTCCATAACCTTTTTGTGGTTCAAATTTGGCTAAACACACCTCAATTAAGAATTTTGGAGAATGGGCAGGCCCCTCCTGGGAAATAACGGTATATTGNGGAAGAGCATATTGTCGNCGTTGCGCCCACTCCTGCAGAGCGGTTTTTGAATCTACCGGTGGATNTTCGTCAAGTTCTAACAGCGACTCCCAATGCTCTAGTATAAATCGCTTAGCGNCTTCAAGCCCGCCATCCCAATAAAGTGCTCCAATTACCGCTTCCAAAGCATCGGAGAGTATTGTTATGCTCTCNCGTGCACCAGCTGCCTCCTCACCAGCAGAAATTAGCACGTAATCTCCAAATTTTATTTTCCTTGCGACAACCGCAAGAGAATCTCTCCTAACTAACTTTGCATAGCGTCTGGCAATTTGACCTTCTCTTTCATCGGGAAACCTTTTTAATAAACTTTCCGATATAACTAACCCTAATACCCTGTCGCCAAGAAATTCCAATCGCTCATATANATTCCAGGAAGAACGCTTTAAACTTGCGTGGGTAAGTGCTTCTCTTAATACGTCAGGGTCTCGAAAACGATGCCCAACCAAGTCTTCTAAAGCTACAAGTTTGAAATTATCGGTATTCATTTTATGATACCAAAAACCCTGTCAAAGCGAATAGCATTTGGCCAGAGCCAGAACTGCCACCAAGACCATTTTTTATTCCATGACCAAAATATTATATCCGCTTGTCCTATAAAGTTTCGAAAAGGTACAAAACCTACTGTGGGGTCCCTACTATCCACAGAATTGTCCCTATTATCACCCATCATAAAATAATGACCTCTGGGTACCGAAAACACTCTAGTATTGTCCGCAACACCATTATCTCCTAAAACTTCTAAAATTCTATACGACCGNCCATTAGGAAGTGTCTCAACAAACTGCGGCACTAAAAATTTACGACCAAACGGGTCCATTTTTGGCATACCGTCTATGCGTCTGCGCTTTACCAGTTTGCCGTTAATGTATAGTGATCCGTTCTTCATCTGGACTTTATCTCCGGGCAAACCAATAATTCTTTTTATGTAATCTACATCGGTATCAGTTGGCTTTCGGAAAACGACGACATCTCCTCTAGCAGGCAAAGAGGCAAAAATTCTTTCAGAAATAATTGGCGGTGACAAAGGCATTGAATAACGACTATAACCATATGAAAATTTTGAAACGAAGAGATAATCTCCAACTAGAAGAGTTGGGATCATTGACCCAGATGGAATATTGAATGGCTCGTATGAAGTTGTTCTTACGACGGTAGCTATCAGCACTGCCCATACAATCGTCTTGGCAAATTCCCATATATTATTAGATTTTTTTTTTGTCATTGCTCATTTAACTCTTCAAAAACTTTGGCTAATTTTTGACATTTTTACAATCAATCTGTCCCTCGGTCCTAGAGCCATTAATTGAGCGAAAGCCATTAGACCTGCCGGGTAGTCTCAAAAAACGTTTAATCATTATCACGAATATTTGTTAATTTGGTTTCAGCAGAGATTACTACAAATGCCTGAGCAAACGGCAATTCGTCAGACAAACTTAAGTCAATACGAGCCACCATACTTTCTGGTGTTAATTTTTTTAGCTGTTCTGCCGCTTTGCCTGAAAATTCAAGAAAAGGTTTGCCCGACTTATTATTTCTTACTTTCATATCTTTCCAACGAATTCCAGTTTGTCTCTCATCTCCGAGCGCCTTCCAACCAGCTTCCTTCGCAGCGAAACGCTTCGCCAAAGAAGCAGCTGGGTTTACGTTGTTTAGCGATCTAGTTCCCTCTTCTGTGGTAAAAACCTTTTGGATAAATCTTTCCCCAAACTTATCCAAAAGGTTCTCTATACGCTGCACACTAACAATATCATTCCCGATACCTAAAATCATGCTCACCCTCTCAAACCTATCATCCCAATTACTCCCTTTAAACTCTTACATTATCTATAAGACAGCGCATTTTCTTTATGCTTTCGCTAAGGCCATTAAACACGGCATCGCCAATCAAAAAGTGTCCAATATTTAGTTCAGCAACATTTTTAATTTCGGCAATTTTCTCTACATTTTGATAATTAAGGCCATGCCCAACATGGCACTCAAGCCCCAAATCAGTTGCAGTTTGGATTCCTGCCTTAATTTTTTCTAATTCGGCTAACTGTTCCTTTGGTTCAGCATCGGAATACGCGCCGGCATGGATTTCTATAACTGGAACACCCAACTCCGCGGCTGCTACTATCTGCCTTTCATCTGCCTCGATAAATAGAGATACGCGGGTTCCAACGCTTAAGAGTTCATGACAAACACTTCGAAGACGATCTAATTGTCCAACTACGTTCAGTCCACCTTCAGTCGTAATTTCCTCTCTTTTTTCAGGGACTATACAAGCTGCGTGAGGTCGATGTTCAGCAGCTATATCTAACATCTCCTGTGTTGCAGCCATCTCAAAATTTAATGGCAGGTCGACTTCAGTTACCAGCCTATATATATCGTTATCTTTTATATGGCGNCGATCTTCCCTTAAATGTGCGGTGATACCATCCGCACCAGATGTTTCGGCAATCTTTGCCGCTTCTATTGGATCTGGAAATACGCCACCTCTTGCATTACGCAATGTTGCGACATGATCTATGTTCACTCCTAACCTAATAAGGTCCATTAATCACACCTCAATTTCATTGTCACAAATTTCTTAAATCTAGTATCAAAAAAAGCAATGGCTACTAAAAACTGGAAAAACCAACTACTGCGTATGAACAAAAGCCAATGATTAAGGTTAACCTCTTGCTCGCTCCACCGAAGTTATCACGGGGGTAGCCCTCAAAGCCCCTATAATATTTCTTAAGTGTTTAATATCGCTGACCTCAACGTCTATCTGCATTTCAAAAAAATCTATGGCTCTGGTAATAATTTTCAAATTAATAATATTTCCTCCATTTTTGCCAATAATTGAAGTGAGACTTCCCAAACTACCCGGTTCATTTTCTAATACCACACCAAGCCTTCCAATTTGCTTAGGTGAATTTGTCCCAACATCCCACGAGACATCGAGCCAACGTTCTGGCATTGCCTGGAAACCTTCTAAGGTTTCACAATCCACCGTATGTATAGTTACCCCCTTACCAGTCGACGTTATACCAACAATTTTTTCGCCAGGAAGTGGGTGACAGCATTGGGCATAATGAAATGCCATACCAGGGATTAATCCCTTTAATGGTATGGCGTCAGCTTGCTTTTTCTTATCAATCGACACGACGTTGCTAAAACTGGGACCAATCGAAAACTCCTTTTCTGGCGTAATTGCTTTCATTATTTCTTTGGTTGACACTACTCCTTCGCCAATCGCAGCTAAAACATCCTCCACCTTATCGTATTTAAATTCTTCCACGATTTGCAAAAGTAATTTTTGGGAATACCTGATGCCCATTTTTTTCAAAGTTTTTTGAAAAATAGCTTTCCCAAGATCGCAAAACTGTTCATAACGTTCATTTCTTATAAATCTGCGTATCGCAGCCTTAGCTTTACCAGTTACTACGAACTTTTCCCAAACGGGTGAGGGCGATGCATCTTTTGAAGTTTCAATAAATACCTGGTCACCATTCTCAAGTTGAGTATTTAAAGGTCGCAACCGCCCNTTAATTCTCGCTGCAACACAAGTATCACCAACCTCTGAATGAACCGCGTAGGCAAAATCAACTGGATTGGCACCTCTTGGNAGGGCTATTAGCTCACCCTTTGGGGAAAACGCGAAAACCTGATCCTGATACATCTCAAGCCTTGTATGTTCCAAAAACTCTTCAGGGTCCGAGGCTTGATCAAGGATTTCCAATAGCTCGCGCAACCAGCGGTATTGCTTTCCCTCAGTCGTAGCCGATTTTTCTTGTTTGTAACTCCAATGAGCCGCTACTCCTAATTCAGCCACTTCGTGCATTTCGTGTGTACGGATTTGAATTTCTATCCGTTGTCGTTCTGGACCGATTATACCAGTATGAAGAGATTGATAACGATTTGGTTTAGGTGTGCTAATGTAGTCTTTAAACCTACCGGGCAGTACAGGGTAAGAAGTGTGAAGTAAACCTAATACCTTATAACAATCCATCTGATTTTCAACAAGTAGACGGAACGCAACAATATCAGAAAGCTGCTCTATGTTTACACTCTTGCGTTGCATTTTTTGCCAAACGGAATACGGAGATTTTGCCCGTCCAGAAATTTCAACTTCTACGCCTCCTTCATGACACGTTTTTAGAAGTTCGTTTTCAATGTACTTTATCGTATTCCCACCCTCTTTGACCAAAACGTCGAGCCTTGAAGTCACNGTTTCATATGCATCTTCATTTAACTCTTTAAAAGCAAGGAACTCTAGTTCATCCTTAATCTCATGTATCCCTATTCTCTCCGCCAATGGTGAATAAATATCCATGGTTTCAAAAGCAATTCGTTTACGCTTTTCCTTATCAGAGATGAAATGCAGTGTTCTCATGTTATGCAAGCGATCAGCTAGCTTAACTAGGAGGACACGTATGTCATCTGACATCGCAATAACTAATTTTCGAAAGTTTTCCGCCTGCTTTCTATTATCGGACACAAGGTCGATGCGACTTAATTTAGTTACCCCATCTACCAGACTTGCTATCTCTTTACCAAACATAAGGCTTATATCTTCTACAGTCACTTTTGTATCTTCGACCGTGTCGTGAAGTAGAGCCGTTATTATAGTATAGTGATCCAGTTGCATTTTTGTTAAAATGCCCGCAACTTCAAGAGGGTGGGAAAAGTAGGGGTCTCCTGAGGCGCGTCTTTGTGAACCATGCGCCTTCATCGAAAATACATAGGCCTTATTCAGCGCATCCTCATTAGCCGCCGGATCGTANGACTTTACCCGTTCTACTAGTTCATATTGTCTGATCACTCTTAGCTCTCCGAGGGATCAATCGTATCCCGACCAACTATAAAACACGGGTACCTTATCTGGGAAATGACCTATTAAGTTTCATCTTTCANCGCTGAGTCTTCGATATCCTCAAANACTTGTCCCGTTACAGNNGAACCTTCATGNATTTGCATCCCCATGTCATCNGCCGTTTTAGTCCCATAAGATATNTCAACNGGACCCGAGACATCTAATGATCCCGCTATGAACTTTTGCTCCTCATTTTCTTCGCNATCAACTTCTTCNTCAGGCTCATCTATCTCTACGTGCCTTTGCAGGCCTTTCACTAGGGATTCTTGAATATCNTCAACAGGAATTTTTTCCTCNGCAATCTCGCGTAGCGCCACAACCGGGTTTTTGTCATTATCTCTATCGATAGTGATTTCTGCTCCGGACGCGACATCCCTCGATCGTCGAGCTGCAACCATCACNAGATCAAATCTATTAGAAATTTTTTCTATACAATCCTCTACCGTCACACGCGCCATAACTAAAAACCATTCTCTAAGATTTCTCGATACGACCCTTTATACGGCCAGCTATAGATTTGGGCAATAGCCAAGATCTACATACTAATTTTTTTTAAGCTTACAGACTTAATCATCGATTTTTTTTATTTCTTGGTCTGCNGGCAGCCATGTTATTAAATCCAGAATATTTTGCCCCGTTACTGGCGATTGCCAATCTGGACAAATATCTCTTAACGGCACGAGCACAAATGCTCTTTTTTCCATCCTAGGGTGCGGCAATATCAATTCAGGACAATCATCTACTATCATTCCTTTATAGTCCAACAGATCCAAGTCTAAAGTCCTGGAAGAATTTAAGTNAGACCTCTGACGGCCAAAAAGGTCCTCAATACTATGCAAAACCTTTAATAAAGACTTTGCTCCTTGATTGCTTGAAATTTTCACAACTCCGTTCACGAACCAGGGTTGCTTAGAAATTGGAACAGGCGCTGACTTATACCAATTCGACTGTTTACAAACTTTCAAACCAAATTTGGGAAAGTGCTCAACCGCAGACAAAACCGTATGATACGGTGATGCACACCCCTTCGAGGTCAAATTTGAACCAATTCCCACATAAATCATGACCACCTGCACCAAAATAATATTCTGCTACTTATAGATTTTATTTTCAATTACAAAAAAAACATCGCTTTTTCTTTTTTAAAAACGACATTTTGAGCAATAGAACCTGTTTTTATTTCTATTTTTTTTTAAATCCTCTGATTATAGTTAAGCTCTTTATTGTTCAATCCCACTTTTAGAAATCATGATTATTCAACCCAATATAAAATGTGGTCAATGTCGTCGGCTTTATAAGTTTCGACTCGAAAATGCTAAAAAGTATACTGATTGGCACAATGCACCTGTTACCTCTTTTGGCGATATAAATGGACGACTTCTTATAGTTGGATTGGCGCCAGGTCTACGTGGCGCCAATAAGACTGGTAGGCCCTTCACTGGGGATTGGGCGGGCGATCTGCTGTATGCAACACTAGAGAAATTTAATTTCACTAAAGGACAATATGGCGCGTCGGCAAAAGACGGGCTTTATCTCTTAAACTGCAGAATTACGAATGCTGTTCGCTGCGTTCCACCAGAGAACAAACCAACAGCAGAGGAAATTAACACTTGCAATAAGTTTCTAAAAAGAGAACTTGAGGGGATGAAAAATTTAAGTGTAATAATGGCTTTGGGGGGAATAGCGCACTCGGCTGTATTATCAGCATTAAACAAAAAAAAGTCAGATTACAAATTTAGCCATAATAGCCTGCACAATTTAAATCAGCACTTGCATCTGGTGAGCTCTTATCATTGCTCCAGGTATAATACAAATACTGGCCGTCTTACCCAAGAAATGTTTGAAGCAGTCTTTGAAAACATAAGACGTAAAATATGACTATGTTATTTTAACCTTTTTCACGCAAAAGCCTCAATTTCTCGCGCTGCCAGTCACGTTTTTTCTTATCTTGACGTTTATCAACCTGACGCTTGCCGCGTGCAACACCAACTTCAAGTTTTACGATTCCTCGAGCGTTAAAATAAAGCTTTATTGGGACTAATGTGCAACCGTCTCTACGAACGAGACCAAGAAGCCGGTTCCTTTCCCTTTTATGAACTAACAAATTCCGAGGACGACGTGGTTCGTGATTAAAGCGGTTGGCCGCTTCATATTCTGGGATATGTAGGTTGAACAGGACTAAATCACCAGAGGACTCACCCGCATAGGCTTCACTAAGACTGGCTCTACCATTTCGAAGGCTCTTCACCTCTGTGCCGTGAAGAATAAGTCCTGCCTCTAATGTCTCATCTATAAAATAGTCGTACCTCGCTCTACGATTTTGTGCTATGGCACGGAAGCCCTCGCCTGCCACTCACTATTCTCCGTGTCTATCAATGAAATAAAACTTTAGTTTATTAAGCCTGCATGCCGCATTGCCGCAGCTACCTTAGTTTTACTATCTTCAGCTATTTCACATATGGGCAAACGGGCGTTCGGAGAACACAATCCCAGAAGGTGAGCAGCATATTTTACTGGCCCCGGGCTTGTCTCGCAAAATAAGGCGTCGTGAAGAGGTAATAATCTATCATTAATTTCCCGAACAGTGTCCAAATCTCCCCTTTGCCAAGCCTTATGCATTTTAGAAAGCGGTCCAGGCGCAACATTACAAGTGACAGATATACATCCATGCCCACCTTGCGAGAGGTAAGGAACGATAGTCGCGTCCTCACCGGAAAGTTGACAAAAATCTGCCCCAATCTCTAGTCTAGTAGCTAATGGACGGACCAAATCCTGTGTAGCATCTTTCACCCCCACGATATTGGTATGCTCCGATAAACGTTTCATCGTATCCACACTCATATCGATGATGCTTCTTGGTGGAATATTATATATGATTATGGGTAGATCGACGGCATCAGCTATAGCCATAAAATGCCGGTACATTCCCTCCTGAGTAGGTTTATTATAATAGGGCGTGACATGCAAGGCCGCGTCGGCGCCCGCTGCTTTTGCGTGTTGTGTGAATTCTATTGCTTCCGAAGTAGAGTTAGAGCCTGCTCCAGCTATAACTGGAACCCGGCCACTAGCTTCATCTATGCAAAGTTCAACAACTTTTTTGTGCTCATCGTGACTAAGGGTTGGAGACTCTCCGGTTGTACCAACAGGAATTAATCCATCAGTCCCCTCATCTATTTGCCAACTCACTAATTTTCTGAAGGCTGATTCATCTATCGCATCATTAATAAAGGGAGTTATAAGTGCTACCAATGAACCTTTGAACATCGGGTTTCCAACATTATATGCCATTTCAAGCCCCTCTTAATGGATTCGTGCTGTCTAAACATACGACCTTGACGCCAATACAGCAAGAGTTTGAATTAGCGTTCAAAAAATTCAAAATATCTTTTATTTACTGTTCCAGACTTTTAATGTCATAACATTACAGATATTTTGCTTTAAAAGAGCTTTTGGACAAAGGTGAATTCCACTTGCGATCGCTATATTTCCTGTTGTTAGCGAGTTTTTTCCTATTTTTGGAAACAGATAGCCCTAGGGCAGAAATCCAAAGACATATTGCAAAACAAAAAACGACTATTTTACTGCCNCCCCTTCCCCGTTTTAAACCAAATCTAGTNCCTTTTACNAGNACTTCCGGATCTCAACTTAAGATTTACGGTATAGCCATACCACTCGCAAAAAAGGGGGAGTGGAAAAAATTAAACGGGATTAAGCGCCTAACTAAAAACGAACATTTAGAAAAAGTTATTCAATGGTTAAAAATCAAACACCCAAAAACTCGGCATGGCTTTGAATCAGTTGCTAAGTTTTTAAGACAGAACCCGTATTGGCCAGAACGCAAGCAATTAATTCAACAGGCAGAGATGCTTCTATCGTCAAAGCAATCGCCACAAATNAAAAACCAATGGTTTAATGAATATCCGCCTAAAACAACGGACGGTCATTTAAAATGGATAAACGCACTCCAAACAATGNNNGATACAGAAAGCCTAGATACAGNGGTCCTTTCGCTTTGGAGGACAANAATATTATCTAGCCGTCAGCAACGTCNTATAGNTCGTAATTANAAACATCTTATAACGCCTGAAANGATATGGGATAGGCTGGACTGGTTGCTTTGGAAGGGCTATGTTAGATCGTCGCAAAGGATGTATCCGTATATAACTCAGAATCAAAAATATTTAGCCGAGGCTCGCCTTCGTCTTCGGCATATGATGGGTTCTGTTGATCCAGCTATAAAGAAAGTTCCAGGAGAACTAAAGATCAGTGATGGGCTTGTTTTTGAGCGCCTACGATGGCGTCAGCGCAAGGGCATGATGGAAAAAGCAAGAGAGCTATATTGGGATATTTCCAANGAACAAAAATTCCCACGATTTTGGTGGAAAGAAAGATCAAGACAAATTCGTTATTTACTTAAACAAAATAATTTCGACACCGCATTTCTTCTAGCAAAGTCGCACTTTCAAAAAGAGGGACGGAATTATGCAGAAGCGCAGTGGCTGGCCGGATGGATTGGCTTNCGCTACGTTAGCAAGCCAAAAGAAGCATCAGCTTATTTTTTAGATATGTACGCTAAAGTGAGCACACCTCTCAGCAAAAGCAGAGCATCCTACTGGGCAGGAAGAGCTTTTAAGAAGGATAATGACAGGTTNACCGCAAACAAATGGTTTGAAATTGCTGCGGAATATCCAACTACATATTATGGTCAGTTGGCAAATAAACAACTTGGCANAACTGNAATTAGCCTNCCCAAGGAACCNACANACAAATCAAAAGTTAAAGGAGTTCCGCATATATTTGAGCTTGTCAACATCGCATGCCTTCTACATGAGATTGGGAAAAATGATTTGGCAGTGACGTTTTTAAAAACTGCATCAAGACATGCGGAAAGCCGCGANCACGTATTAGCTATAATTGCTGGAGCATATAAAATAAAAAAGTTTCATTTAGCCGTATATGCTGCACGCCGAGCTGCAAGAAAGGGGATTTTCGTGATATCAGCCAGTTATCCCCAACCTAATCTCTCTGATACAAGCAATGTTGAGAAGGCTTTGGTTTTGTCAATCATTCGTCAGGAAAGTAATTTTGATCCTCAGGCTAGAAGTCATAGAGGAGCCCTTGGCTTTATGCAATTACTGCCTCAAACAGCCAAGTCGGTTGCAAAAACTCTTAAAATAAATTTTGANAAGNATAAATTAACAAGCGACACTANATACAACGTGAAGTTAGGTACAAACTATCTCGGCTCCCTGATCAAGAAATACGATGGAAGTTACCCACTTGCAATTGCTGCATACAATGCTGGCCCCCACAATGTTAACAAATGGATAAGNAGGATGGGAAATCCATCTCACAACAAAAAAGAACTGATTGATTGGATAGAACGAATTCCTTATGGCGAAACCCGAAACTATGTCCAGAGGGTACTGGAGAACTTAACGGTCTATCGCAAACTACTTGGAAATAAAGAGATTCATTAATCTAAAGCTCTCAAGCTGGAGTGTAAGCAGTCAGTCCCAGCAATGCTCGTCGCCGCAACCAAGGACTAGGTCTATAACGATCATCACCTGTAATCTCTTGCATAGTTAGCATGATCTCATGAGTTTGCTTTACACCAAAATCTTCAATGATCTCCAACGGGCCCATCGGATAGTTCAAGCCTAACTTCATTGCCAAGTCGATATCCTCAGGACTAGCAAGATGAATATTGGCCATCTCGCATCCNAGATTNCCTATCATAGCTCTNATTCTTTGAGCTATAAAACCAGGAGAGTCTTTTATCGCCGTAACATTTCNNCCATTNTTGCGAATTAATCCNGCCACAGCGTCTAAATTAGCTAGGTTAGATCCGGGAGCAGTCATCAGAGTAATACGGCTGGAGAGGTCTCCCGTCGTATCCACTGCNACAAGCCGCCGATGATCTATATGATTTACGCTCGCAAACGTCGCACAATCCATTCCAAGAAGCGAGACAACAATTGGGCTAACATCATCATCAATGGTTGTCATATTACAACCGGCAAATATATCCGTGAATATGTCGTCTTCGGATAAGAGAATTACTTTTTCAGCTTCTTTTCCTGCAACAACATAATCTGGGCTTGGCGCGTCAATTATCTCACCATCACTGTTATATTGATAGTTACCCTGCCCTGTTTTNCTCCCAAAACGGCCTGCATCAAAAAGTGACTTATGATAGGGGACNGTTCTTATTCTGGGATCATAAGAGTTTTGCTCATGCATAATAAGCGAAGCCGGATAATTGATATCAACACCTGTAAGATCCATTAATTCAAAAGGGCCCATTCTGAAATGCGCACACTCTCGCATAACAGCATCAANCTGCGCTGGATTTGCAACCCCCTCATGAAGAATATGTAAAGCTTCAGTGGTAAATGCACGACCGCCAGTGTTAACTAAAAATCCCGGAGCGTCTCTAACAACGACTGGTGTCCTTCCCATACGTTTTCCTAGATTCGTTAAACCTTCAATTACCCAATCTTCCGTTGATGGCCCCTTAATCACTTCGACCAATTTCATCAATGGCACAGGATTAAAAAAATGAAGTCCTGCAAATCGGTTTTGATGCTGACAATATCGGCCAAGAGATGCAATTGGCAGAGAGGACGTATTGGATGCTATAATGCAATTTGGCGCAACTTCTGTCTCTATTTCTTTAAAAACATCAAGCTTGACGTCTATGTCTTCAAAAACAGCTTCTACGACTACGTTGCATTTAGAAAATCCAGAGAAATCTTTAGCAATAATCAAGTTCTCTTTCATTTTATCTAAAGCATCTTTTTCAAGGCGACCTTTCTCTACATTCCTTTCCAACCGGCTAAAAACAGCATCCCTCGCCTCACTAGATCCATCTGGTTTGGCATCAAATAAAACAACACGCATCATTCCTTCGAGAGATACCTGCACGATGCCTTGGCCCATGGCACCGCCGCCGACAACCCCGATTAAAAGGTCGTCAGCTTCAGCATTAAACTCCATATTAGACCCGCTCTATAATAGTTGCCATTCCTTGACCAACGCCTATGCACATCGTGCATAGCCCATATTTTCCGCCAGTTTCTTCCAGCTCTTGGGCAGCTGTGAGTATCAACCTGGCCCCAGACGCTCCAAGCGGATGTCCCAGTGCAATAGCACCTCCATTTGGATTAACTCTTGGATCGTCGTCTTCCACACCAAGCTCTCGCAGAGTTGCTAATGCTTGACTGGCAAAAGCTTCGTTCAGCTCGATAACATCCATGTCCGAGATTTTAAGACCAGCGCGCTCTAAAACCTTCTGCGAGGCGGGNGCGGGTCCTATGCCCATTATTCTTGGTTCAACTCCAGCGGTGGCACAGGCAACAACTCTTGCTCTTATTGTCAAGCCATGTTGTTTGGCCGCATCTTCACTTGCTATAATCATTGCCGCTGATCCATCATTNACACCACTGGCATTGCCTGGTGTTACACTTCCACCATCTTTCCTGAACGGCGTAGGCAGCTTTGATAATCCTTCCAAGGTAGTATCCGGTCTCGGATGCTCATCTTTGTCTACGATGTTAACATCACCGCGCCGACCAGGAATTTCAACCGTGAGCAACTCTTTTGCCATGCGTCCATTCTCCATTGCTCTACCAGCTTTTATTTGGCTTCCCAGAGCAAACTTATCTTGATCTTCCCTTCTTATCTGAAACTTTTCCGCAACATTTTCCCCTGTCTCTGGCATTGAGTCTGAACCGTACTGTCCATCCAGTTTTGGATTGATGAAGCGCCAACCAATTGTGGTGTCATAAATCTCAGCCGAACGCGCAAAGGCGGTTTCCGCTTTTGCCATAACAAATGGTGCTCGGCTCATGCTTTCACTTCCACCTGCTATAAAGAGTTTTCCCTCATTAGACCGAATTGCCCTGGCAGCAGAGTTTACAGCTTCCATGCCTGATGCGCAGAGTCTATTGACCGTTGCTCCTGGGACTTCTGGTGAAATTCCTGCCAATAAAAGAGCCATCCTTGCAACATTGCGGTTATCTTCTCCCGCTTGGTTAACGCAGCCGTAATAGACGTCATCTACTTTAGTCCAATCAACATTTGGATTTCTTTTCATTAATTCTTTTATGGGAAGTGCTGCTAGATCATCAGCACGAACCTTTGACAATGCTCCACCATAGCGACCAATTGGCGTGCGTACTGCGTCACAAACGAAAGCTTCACTCATAAATTCCTCCAAATAAGCTCTGATTATTTCTTAAAATGTTGAGGAAGTTTACATAGCAAGGTAAATGCGTCAATTCTGAAGAAGAAATTTACCTAAGAATTCCCTATATAGTGATCACAAGCTTGCCAAAATGTTTTGCTGCACGCATCGCTTCAAATGCGTCTTTCGCTTTTTGAAACGAAAAACGCTCATCGATTACAGGATGAATATCGTTTCTAGAAATTGCAGCGTTCATATCTTCAAACATTTTCCTGCTGCCAACGTAAATCCCTTTAATATTTATTGATTTTCTCATTATTGCCGTTGGGTTAATCTCACCCCCAGTTAGGACTCCTATGAGACCTATACTGCCGCCAATCCGTGTTGCTTTAATCGATTTTTCTAAGGTTCCTGCGCCTCCCACCTCTACGACATGGTCAACGCCTTCACCCGAGGTTTCAGATAAAACAATTTTATCCCAATCCACTTCCTTTTTATAATTGATCAAAGTATTGGCTCCCAGGGCTTTGGCTCGTTGTAGTTTTTCTTCGCTAGAGGATATTAAAATAGTCTTTGCTCCAACCATGACGCAAAACTGAAGAGCTGCTATTGATACACCGCCAGTTCCAATCAAAAGAACTCTGCTGTCCGGCTTTACAGGTGCAATTTCAAATAAGCTATGCCAGGCTGTCACCGCAGCGCAAGGAAGCGTTGCTGCCTCATCAAACGAAAGATTGTCCGGGATTTTTACTACGCCCTTCTCTTTCAAAACAATAAATTCTGCCAACACGCCTTCTGCCGTGCCGCCAAGAGCCGAAAGCATATGGCTTGACATAACTTCGCCTTCTAACCAATCCTGCATAAAGATACCGCTAACTCGATCCCCAACCGCTACTCTGGAAACTTTTTGTCCTATTTCCTCTACAATACCGGCACAGTCTGAATTTGGAATTCTGGGAAAATTAATACCTCGGGGCACCGGATCCAATACGGTCATTAAGTCTCTGTAATTTATGGAAGACGCTTTAACACGTATAAGTACCTCGTCCTCC